>NZ_JBVVQF010000001.1:0-185964 GCF_055811815.1 Mesorhizobium sp. WSM4836 | reverse complement strand
GGGGGCCCGCGGGGGCGGCCCCAACCCCCATGTGGGCGGGGCGGGCCCCGGGCGGGGCCGCTCCGGGGGCCGGGGGCGTCCCCTTAATATATCACCGGGGGGGCGCCCCGCCGCCGGCGGCCGCGCTCGAGGCCCTTGCGCCTTGTGGAGAGCTGGTATTTGCCGCACTGGGCAGATACAGGCTCGGCGCCCCGCAGATGGAGGCGATGATCGGCCGCAACCAGTCGCTGAGAGGTTTTGCCCTGCTGCCGTTGCTGTCTACGGACGGGCTCCGTGGTGACCTGTCGGAGCTCTTCAATCTGGCGGCAAGTGGTGAGCTTAATGTGACCAACGGCGGTCGCTTTCCGCTCGACCAGGCCAGCCACGCGCATCGCCTGCTTGAGGAGCGCGGCGCTACCGGCAAGGTTGTCTTGATACCTTAGTGTCGCAATAGGGCTCACTACCCATTGGCCAATCGCCGATTCCGGCCGTTTGCACCAGTTCGAGACGTCGCCTCGCAAAGGGTCGCAACACGGATCGGCGCCTCAAGCGGCGGCCAAGGTTCTGCCTCTCGTTTCCTTTGCATCCCGGACAGGCGTGCGGCCGAACAGACGCCCATATTCCCGGGTGAACTGCGACACGCTTTCGTAACCGACCGCGAACGCCGCGCTGCTCGCCGTCTTTCCCTCCGACAGCATCAACCGCCTCGCCTCGATCAGGCGCAACTGCTTCTGGAATTGCAGGGGAGAGAGCGAGGTCACCGCGCGAAAGTGTTGGTGGAATGATGACGGACTCATCCCGGCTACAGCCGCCAGGTGTTCGACCGGCAACGGCCGCGCGAACTCTGCCCGAAGCACCGCGACCGCGCGCGCCACTCGCCGCACGTGACCGTCTGGCCACCCCAGGCGCCGGATCGCCGGTCCGTGCCGTCCGGCCAGCAGCCAATAGTGCATTTCGCGCACAAGCTGGGCCTGCAGCACCGGGACGGTGGCCGGGCGATCGAGCAGCCGCATCAGACGCAGGGCCGCGTCGGCGACTTCGGCGTCGGTCGGGTCAACTCGCACCGACGCGTGGTCGGCGACATGCTGGCCACCCATTTGCACACTCAGCTCCGCAATGACGGCCGGGTCGAGCTCCAGCACAAGCGAGTAGTAAGGGGCGGCGATGCTGGCGCGCGTGATCTGGCTCACTGTCGGCACGTCCGCCGTGATCAGCAGCGAATCTCCGGCCGAGAAGGCGAAGCCCTGGGTGCCAACGGTGACATGCTTGCTTCCTTGGACCACAAGGCATGCGAGCGGTCGGGAGATGGCGTAGACCAGGCCACTGGGCCCGGTCGCCCGCACCGTATCGAGGCACCGTATCGGGGTGCACGCAATGCCGTCCGGGTCGGCATTGGCGTCTGCATAGCGGCGGACGGCATCGAGGAGCGCGGGCATGGACCGAAATTTATTCCCCTTGCTGTCCGACATGCAAGGCACTTTGGAGGATTAGGCAAAAACGGCCGAGCTTCCGGCAACAAAGGCCGACCCCTCGGGGCGATATCAGCGTGGCCAAAGCAGTGGTCCAAACAAAGGAGCAGGCCATGACCAAGATCACCCTCGTTACTGGCGCCAGCCGTGGGCTCGGCCGCAACACCGCACTCAGCGCCGCACGCCGCGGCGACGACGTCGTCCTCACCTACCATAGCCGCAGCGAAGAGGCTCAGGCCGTCGTCGCGGAGATCGAGGCAATCGGCCGCAAGGCGGTCGCCATCCAGCTCGACACCGGCGAGGTTGCCACCTTCGCTTCTTTCGTCGAGCGCCTGCAGGCGGCATTGCGCGAGACCTGGCAGCGCGAGACGTTCGATCACCTGGTGAACAATGCAGGCCACGGCGACATGGCAATGATCGCCGAGACGACGGAAGCGCAATTCGACCGCCTGGTCAATGTCCACTTCAAGGGTGTGTTCTTCCTCACCCAGAAGCTGCTGCCGCTGATTGCCGATGGCGGCCGCATCGTCAATCTCTCCTCGGGCCTCACCAGGGTGTCCTATCCCGGCTTCTCCGCCTATTCGGCGGTGAAGGGCGCGGTCGAGGTGCTCAGCGTCCACATGGCGAAGGAGCTGGGCGCCCGCGGCATCGCGGTCAACACGGTGGCGCCGGGCGCGATCGAAACCGATTTCCTTGGCGGCGCTGTCCGCGACATGCCCGACCTCAATAAGGTATTTGCGGAAATGACCGCGCTCGGCCGCGTCGGCGTTCCCGACGATATCGGGCCGATGATCGCAAACCTGCTGTCTGAGAATAATCGTGGGTAAATGCCCAGCGGATCGAAGTGTCCGGCGGCCAGGCCATTTGAAGAGGTAGGACATCGTTGCTTCGGGTCCGTCCTGGGAGCGGAAAGCAGGGCGGCGGGTGACGCACCTCCGGAACTGCCAGTCGAAATGCGTCACCCGAAATCATGGCCACCACGGGCTTGGCCGTACGCTACGCCGCCCGAACGATCTCGACCAGTTCAACGTCGAACACCAGATCCCGTCCCGCCAACGGATGATTGCCGTCGAGCTTGACGCTGGTGTCGTCCACGCCGACGACCGTTACCGGCATCGGGCGCCCTTCTGAGGTTCTGACTTGCAATCGAGTGCCGATATCGACGTTGATGTTGTCCGGCACGCGGGCGCGGTCGATGGTCATGACCGCTTCGGGGCGGTGGGGGCCATAGGCGGCGTCGGCGGGAACGGTCACTGTGCTTTTCGCGCCCACCTCCATGCCCTCGACATGGGTTTCGAGACCGGCGATCACTTCTCCTTCACCCAGCGTGAATTGCAGCGGCTCGTTGCCGGAAGCGTCGAACTGAGTGCCGTCGGTCAGCCGGCCATTGTAATTGATGCGCACGGTGTCGCCATTCTTGGCCTGTGTCATGATAGCCATCCTTTGAAGTTTCGAGGGGCCGGCCAAAGCTCACGGTCCCGTCCTCGATCATCCACGCACTCGGGTGCGCGGCGCGAAACGCTAAAACTAGGGACCTGGCGGCCGATGTAAACCCCGATTGAGCGACGCCGGCATGACCCGTCGGCGTTCGTCGCCTCGGCAGGAGTGCACCGGACTAGCGGTCATGCCGGCTCAACCCATTCAGGCGGCGTGCAAACGGCGGCTAGATCAGGTTATGGCCGCCGTCTATGCGCATTGTTTCGCCGGTCGTGAACTCGCTTTCCATGAGGTAGACATAAGCGGCGGCGACGTCCGCGGCGGTCGGAATTTTTCTCGACGGCAAACGGGCAGCCATGTCGGCAAAGAAGCTGGACTTGGCTTCTCCAACGATGTCCCACATCGGTGTGTCGACCCATCCGGGGGACACGACATTGACGCGAGTCGGGGCCAGTTCGAGCGCCAGGGCGCGGGCGAAGTAGCTGAATGAGCCGGCAATCGCCGCGACGACCGAACCTCCCGGCACCGGCGGCCGATCCTTGTTTATTCCCGAGGTGAAGGTCATGGAGCCGCCGGCTTTCAGGGTGCGCACCGCGTGTTTGGCGAGCATGACCGCGCCAATCAGCTTGTTATCGACGAAGCCTCGCACAGCCTCCATGTCGGTACTGCCGATCGGATCCCCGGGCGGCAGTGTTCCGGCGGTCGATACCAGGTGATCGAAGGGACCGACCTCTTCGAACAGGCGAGCGACGTCCGCTTCGTCGGTCATATCGGCAACCACGCTTGTCACGCGGCCCGCATGGAGCGTCCGTTCGGCCGCCTGCAGTTTCTCTGGCGACCGACCGACGATCACGACCTTCCCTCCGCCGTTGAGAGCAGCTTCCGCGACGCCGAGACCGATGCCGGAGCTGCCGCCGACGACGATGACTTTCCTGTCCACTAGCGATGTCATGGGAGTTCTCAATTCGTTGCGAATGCGGTGGGAGGTCAGGCTTTGCCGGCGTAGGCGGCTTCGAGGTCGGCGATGATGATCTTGCGCATCCCATACATCGCCTGCCGGACGCGGTTGGCCTTTTCGCGGTCCGGATCGGCACTGAGCCGCAGCAGGATTTCCGGGATGACCTGCCAATAGACGCCGAACTTGTCGGTAAGCCAGCCGCAGGGTTGTGCCCTGCCACCACCGGCGGTGAGCGCCCCGTAGTAGTAGTCGGTCTCGGCCTGGTCCTTGGTCTCGATGTAGAGCGAGAGCCGCTCGTTGAAGGGCGGCTGCGGCCCGGCGTTGAGCGCGGTAAGCTGCAGGCCCTCGAGCTCGAAATCGAAGGTGGCATGCGGGACCGTCTTGTTGGTTCCGGACACCCAGTCGGTGTATTCGATCGTCTGGAGCGCTTTGCTGTTCTTGAAGACCGAGAGATAGAAATCGCGGGCTTGCTCCGCATCGGTGTTGAACCAGAGGAATGGGTGGATGGTGGCCATGTCCGTTCTCCGTTAATTCCTTGCGACAGCGATCTTTGGCGAAGAGTCCGCTGTTGCTTTCGTTCAGGCTAGCGGTAGTCCGACGGCCGATAGACCGAGCCGTCCCAGTCGCGGGCAAACCCGAGGCCTTCGAGCCGACGGCTCGAGAAGCGTGCAATCTGCCGCTCGGTCCGGCGCCGGCTGCTCGAGGCGAGGATGCGGCCGGCCATGCCGGCGAAGGCGTCGACGATGGGTTCAACTCGTTTGGCGTTCATGGTGCTCTCCCAGAGTGGCGGCAGTTTTGGTTTCAGCGGTTGCCCTGCGACTTTCGTCAGCGAGCGTACCCGTCACACCAAACTCACCTTTTGCAGCGGCGGTTGATGACTGATTACGCGAGCAAACATGCCGCCTTCCGGCCTGGACGACAAACGACTTATCGGCGACAATGTGTGAGCATCACTCACACATACAGGTATCGATCCATGCCCCGGAAGCTGCCTCCCCTCACCACCTTGCCGAGTTTCGAGGCCGCGGCGCGCCTGTTGAGTTTCTCCAAGGCGGCAGAGGAACTTCATGTCACCCACGGCGCCATCAGCCGGGCGATCAAGAACCTCGAGGATCAGCTCGGTGTGCAACTGTTCGAGCGCGGCACGCGTTCGGTGAGCCTGACAGCGGTCGGCGAGCCCTATGCGCGGGCGGTGCGCGAGGTGCTCGACCAGCTTGCCGCCGCCACCGCTGCGGCAACGGCCCGCTATTCGAGCTCGACATTGAACGTCAGTACCTCCGACGGCTTCGCGGGGAGATGGCTGGTGCCGCGCCTCTATCGCTTTCACCGTGCGCATGGCGAGGTCGATGTGCGGGTTTCGACAAGCGGGAAGCTGACCAACTTCCTCGGCGACGGCATCGATGTCGCCGTCCGTTATGGCAGCGGAAAATATCCGGGGCTCACGTCAGAGTTCCTCACCGGCGAGGAGGTGTTTCCAGTATGCAGCCCAAAGCTTCTTGAGGGTGCGCATCCGCTCCGCACGCCTCAGGATCTCAAACACCACACGCTGATCCGTGACAGCTTTCCGATCGACTGGGCGATCTGGCTGGCAAGCGCCGGGGTCGAGGGCGTGGACCCGCGGAGCGGGATTACCTTCGACTCCGCCACCTTTGCCATGGAGTCGGCCGCACAAGGCGAGGGGGTGGTGCTCGGCCGGACCATGCTCGTTGCGGCCGACCTCGCCGCCGGGCGGCTTGTCCGCCCCTTCGGCCACGCCCTGAAATCCCCCTCCAGCTTCTATCTCGTCTACCCGCCGGAGGCGATCCGCCAGCGCAAGGTCAAGGCGTTTCGGGATTGGCTGCTTTCAGAAGTCACGCCGCAAATAGGTTGATCGGCAGGCCGGGCCAAGAAAACAGGATCGTCTGCAGGTCAATGTCCGCTTCGGCCTGTCGGAGCTCTTCGATCTGGCGACGTGTCAGCGCAGTTCAACGCCATCGCACGCCTTACGCACAGGCGGCATTCCAGGCGCTCCGCTCCGATCTTGTCGATGACCGCCTCCTCCGGCTGACGCGCCGACTTCCGCTTCGGGCCACCCCGAACTGTCAGCCGCGCCGCGCTGCCTCGATCGCTGCAACGTCGATTTTTTTCATCTCCATCATCGCTTCGAATGCGCGCTTTGCTTCATCGCCGCCGGCGGCCATCGCTTCGGTCAGCACACGCGGCGTGATTTGCCAGGAGATGCCCCATTTGTCCTTGCACCAGCCGCAGGCACTCTCCTGGCCGCCATTGCCGACGATGGCGTTCCAGTAGCGGTCGGTCTCCTGCTGATCGTCGGTGGCGATCTGGAAGGAGAAGGCTTCGTTATGCTTGAACGCGGGCCCGCCATTGAGGCCGAGGCAGGGGATGCCGGCGACCGTGAACTCGACAGTCAACACGTCGCCCGCTTTGCCGGACGGGTAGTCGCTGGGAGCGCGGTGCACGGATTTCACCGAACTGTCGGGAAAAGTCTCGGCATAGAAGCGGGCCGCAGCCTCGGCGTCCTTGTCGTACCAAAGGCAGATCGTGTTCTTGGCGATTGTCATTGCTGGTCCCTTTGCTTTCGAAATCAATCTGGGGCTTTGGAAATCAACCCGTGTTTTTACAGCCGGCCCCGGCCTTGCACCCACGAACATGGAAATGCGCTTGTGCCATCGACGTTCCAACAGCGGCACCTGCGCGGAATCAAGGTATCACGGCTGGTGTTTTAACGACCAGATGCGGGCAGTCGCTCGAACCGGCGACGGTCCGCCGGGTCCCGACCGGCGGCCTTTCCTTTTTGTTCTGGGGCAGCGCCGCTTTGCTCAAGATCGCGCTGGCCTTCCGTTGGCACGCTGTTGCCTCAGAAGGCGCATGAGCAAGTTCCATCTGTCCTTGCGCGGCACGAGTTCGATGTCGCTGACAAGTTTTGCGCCGCCCTTGTGCCGCTCCAATGTGATCTTGCGGCTATGGAAGGCTTCCAGCTCGGCGCGATGCGCTACGCTTATGATGGTGACCTTCGGCAATTCGCGAATGACCATCTCCATCATCTTGTCCTGGCTCTTCTCATCGAGCGCCGACGTTGCCTCATCCAGCACGATGATATCGGGCCGGTGCAGCAGAAGACGCGCGAAGGCGAGGCGCTGCTTTTCGCCGCCCGACAAGGTCTGGTCCCATGGCGCGTCCTCCTCGATCCTGTCGTTGAGATAATCGAGACCCACCTTGTCGAGCGCGGCCTTGATCTTATCCAGCGTCCAGTTATCGGCGGCGCCCGGATAGGCGACCGCGCGGCGAAGCGTCCCGGTCGGGATGTAAGGCCGTTGCGGCAGCATGAACAACCGCCTGTCGGCGCGGATGTTGACGCTGCCGCTCCCCCATGGCCACAGACCCGCGACGGCCCGCACCAGCGTGCTCTTGCCCGAGCCGGATTCGCCGGCCACGAGCACCCGTTCGCCCGGTTCGATCACGACCTCGGTTTCCTTGACCACGGCGGTGCCGTCGTCGAGCGACACGGAGAGATTGTTCAGGCTGAGCATCGCATCGCCGCCGGTTTCGCCGCGCTTTATGCGTCCAAGCGTGTTGCTGTGCTCCGCGCGCTCGAGCCCGTCGAGCGACATCATCAGCGAGGCGATGCGCCGTGCAGAGGCGTTCCAATCGGCGAGACGGGGATAGTTGTCGACCAGCCATCCGAACGCGCCCTGCACGATGGCAAAGGCCGAGGCAGCCTGCATGACCTGTCCAAGTGTCATGCTGCCTTCGAGAAACTTTGGAGCGCAAAGCAAGACCGGCACGACAGGGGCAAACAGGCTCGACCCCTGCGACACCAGCGCCGTGCGCATGTGCTGGCCTGCAAGGAGCGCCCATTGCCTGAGCACATGGCCGAACGTCTTGTCGATGCCGCTGCGCTCCTCCTCCTCGCCGCCGAGCAATGCAATGCTCTCGCCGTTTTCCCGCACGCGCGTCAGCGTGTAGCGGAATTCGGCTTCCGCCTGATTTTTTCCCTCGGAGAGGCGGACGAAATGGCGGCCAATGACCGCCATCGAGGTGGACGTGATCGCGGCATAGAGCACTGCGGTGATGACCAGGAAGCCAGGAATGGTGACGGTCGAACCTGCGATCGGCAGGGTCAGGGCGCCGCCGATCGTCCAGAGTACCACGATGAAGGTCGAGGCCGACAGAAATGCGACGATGACGCCGGCGATGAAATCAACGGGCGATTCGGTGGCAATCCGCAAATCCTCGGCGATGCGGGCTTCGGGGTTGCTGTGATCGCCGCCGACGAGGTTCAGCTGATAGTAGCGGCCGCTCGCCAGCCAACGCGCGATAACCGCTGTGGTGAGCCAGGAACGCCAGCGGCGCTGTATCTTCATGCGAAAGAAGACTTGTGACACCACAAGGCTGGCGCTTCCGAGCACGAGCGGCAGGAACACGGCGCTCAGCCGATATACGGCATGGGCATCGCGTTGCTCAATGGCGTCGAAAATTGCGCGATTCCAGACATTGATCCCATACTGGAAGCCGACATTGGTGACGATCAGGACCAACAGCCCGATCGTCAACGGCCAAGCGACCCTGTCGCCACTGCTGCCCCAGTAACCGCGCGCGCTGATCCAGAAGCGCTTAAGCAGGTACCTCTTGCGCGCCCGCTCGGCCTCTTCCGGTTTCAGCTCAGGATCGGGTTCGGCGGCATCCGGCGGCGGCGGCGGGGGCTCGCCGACGACCTCTGACGCGACTTCGAGAGTCGATTGTTTCTCGTGGCGCGACTTCTCGGCATCGCGCGATTGGGCGTCGTCAACCGATTTCGGCTTGAATTTAGCCTCGGGCATCCGGCGATAACGGCTTAAAAATCAGAAGGTTTCATAGCGTGTCTCCACTCAGTGGGATCGCAGTGGACCAAACGGTTCTTGCCAGTCACGCGCTCAAAGTCGCAAACGGTGTCAAGCCGTCGCACCGGGGAAAAGGTCGTGGAACCGCCGCAAGTAGAGCGGCCAGCCTTGATCGCCATCGACTCCCCCGCGCACGCCCTCCCAGCCTTCGCCATGGCGTTCGAGGTTCCGGTGCTCGATTTCAACCCGGGTTCGGTTCTGCGTCTCAGCCGTGAACCGGACTTCCCATTCGCTGGTCTTGTTCAGGTCGCTCTCAATCTGCCACCGAGGACTGATATCCCAGCTCAGAACCAGCCGGCTGGGCGGATCGTAAGCCAATACACGAGCCCAGCGGCACTCGCTGCCGTCCACGCCGCGATCGTAAACGTGGCCCCCAACCCTGGGTTCGAAGATTGTCTCTGCGATCGGCACGGCAAGAAGATTGTGCTCGCGAGGTTTGAACCTCCCGAAATCCTCGGTGAAGACCTTGAAGGCACGCTCGACAGGTGCCTCGACAACGACGAAATGCCTTACGGGCGCGGTTGCAGGATGCTTGCTCATGGCTGGTCCTTCTTTGGGGTGCTCGACGGCCAGTTTGTAGCCTGCCAGGGTCTTGCTCCAGAACTCATCGATTTCCGCGCGCAGACTTGCCAGGCCGTTCGGATCGATACGGTATATTCGTTCCTTGCCTGAGCGCGTGTCGGCCACAAGCCCGGCATCCTTGAGTACTTTCAAGTGCTGAGAGACCGCCGGCCTGGTCACAGGCAGCACACGAGCAAGTCCGCTGACCGAACAAGGCTGTTCGACCAACAGTTCGAATATCGTGCGCCTCGTCGAATCTCCGAGCGCTGTCCAATGTTTCGCGTTAGTGGCCACTAACGCGAACTTAAATCGATGGGCCTGCGCTGTCAAGCTGGAGAGGTCGACAGTGCGGAATTCAGCCCCGGTCGGACCCTGTCGGTTACGGGAAAAAACTGTTGCTCGCGTCTTCGGAATTGCTCACGTCCCAGCGCTGAATTCCGGAACAAGGGTGCGATTTTTCCGTTGACCCAAAAACCGGAAGCGACCCGCATGTCCGAATTGCCGAATGAAGAGATTGAAGGGCGGCTGAACGCCCAGCGCGAGGTTGGCGCTGGTCGTCGCGCTGCTTGCCAGCAAGGATACGGCCCCGGAGCGAATATGGGCCGAACTGGAAGCCCGTTTTCAGTTTCAGAACAGTCAGGAGGACCCCGGCGTCCTGCCAAGCCGCGCATTTGCCATCGAAGCTGCGAAGATGCGCGAGTTCAAGCTGATCCCGAAGAGGCGCAAGCGCGCAATGCCGAATGGAGCGGGGACAAGCCACAGGACGCCAGCTGAAACCCCGGCGAGCGGATGCAGGACCGGTTATTTTTGGCGAACAAGCGTCAGCTTTGCCGGAGAAGTGCACGCGCCAACTCCTCCCATTCCTCGTCAAGCGTTGAGGTCGACGGCGCGGCATTGCTGCGGCGATACCAGTATTCCGCATTCGACTGGTCGCCTTCCTTGCGGTGGAGATAGGCATGCACGTGCATGCCCGCCATATCGTCGCGCTGCTGCGCGCATTGGTGCGCCTTAGTCCAATCGCCCTTTGCATCCCACCACAGCGCCTGCAGGGCAGGGCTCAAGCCGGCTGGCGGCTGTGGTTTGGCAATCGAATCCCTGAAGGCTCGCAGATCCATTTTTCCACCATAGCGACGGTACAGGCGCCGATGATAGCCGCGCCGGCAGCCGACCGATAGCGTGCATCGGGCGGGATGACCGGAATGGGTATCAGGAGTGCTGAGCGCGGACGTCCGATAACCGCACGGCCAGACGCTTGATTCGATGACGTGCATGAAATAGTGCGCGCCACGAAACCATGATGAGACAGCGAGGAGCGAGCCAATGACAACGTCCGACAAGCCGCGCCAATTCTACCACGGCACCCGGGCCGAGCTTAAACCGGGAGACCTGATCGAAGCCGGTTACAGTTCCAATTACGGCGCGCGAAAGCAGGCAGCCTGGGTCTATCTGACCGGCACTCTGGATGCGGCTATCTGGGGTGCGGAACTGGCCACTGGTGACGGACGCAAAAGGATCTACATTGTGGAGCCAATCGGCGCGATCATGGACGACCCCAATCTTACGGACAAGAAATTTCCCGGCAATCCGACGCAGTCCTATCGCTCCCGCGAGCCGCTCAGGATCACGGGCGAGGTCACCGAGTGGCAGGGCCACTCCCCCGAGCGGCTGAAAGAGATGAAGGACCATATCGAACGGCTGAAGGTGCAAGGCATCGAGGCGATCGACTGACCGCTAAGTCCCGCAATTGCCAAGCCTGGCTCTGACCTGCGGTCGGCGGCAATCGCGTTCCGCGTCGCCGCCGCCGCAAACTACGGTTGCCGCAATAGATCAGACCGACCGCGCCGCTTCTTACCGCACGACCTCGCGCTGGCCGCCGGGGAGGGGGGTGGCGATGAGCTTATCGATGCGGCGGCCGTCGAGGTCGACCACTTCGAAGCGCCATCCTTGCGCGTCGACGCATTCGCCGGTCGTCGGCAGATGGTGCAGATGCGCCAGCACATAACCGGCGACGGTTTCGTAGTCGCGGTTTTCGGGTAGGTCGATGCCGAGAACCTCCGCCATCTCGTCGGCCTGCATGTAGCCGGCGAGCAGCCATGAACCGTCCTCACGCTTGACGGCGTTGTCCTCTTCGCCGGCATCGAGATCGGAACGGAAGACGCCGGTGATCGCTTCCAGGATGTCGGCGGGGGTGACGATGCCTTCGAAATGGCCGTATTCGTCATGCACCAGCGCCATCGGCACGTCGGATTCCTTCAGCGTCGCAAGCACGTCCAGCGCGTCGGCCTGGTCATGCACGATCGGCGCGGCGCGCACGTGCCGGCGCGGGTCGAGGGCGCGGCCGCCGAGCATCGCCGCCAGCACATCGCGGGTCTGGACCACGCCGATCATGGCGTCGACGCCGCCGTCGCCGGCCGGCAGGCGCGAATGCTGGGTGTCCATCAGCAGCTTCCTGATCGCCGCCTCGTCGGATTGCAGATTGATCCAGTCGACCTCGGTGCGCGGCGTCATCACCGCGCGCACGGCACGGTCGCCGAGCCGCATGACGCCGGCGATCATGCGCCGTTCGTCGGATTCGATGGTGCCGTGGTGCTCGGCTTCGGCGACCAGCATTTTGATCTCCTCGTCGGTGACCTTCTCCTCGCTCTGGCCGTGCTGGCCAAGCAGCCACAGCAGGGCGCGGCCGGAAAAATCGAGCAGGAAGACCAGCGGCGCCGAGACGCCGGCGAGGATGGTCATCGCCGGAGCGACCCTGACGGCGACCCGTTCGGGGTCGCGCAATGCGATCTGCTTGGGCACCAGTTCGCCAATGACCAGCGAGCCATAAGTGATGATGGCGACGACAATGCCGACGCCGATCGGGTCGGCGAGGCTTTCGCGAACACCGGCCGACGCCAGGAAGATGGCCAGCCGCTCGCCGAGCGTGGCGCCGGAAAAGGCGCCGGACAAGACGCCCACCAAAGTGATGCCGATCTGCACCGAGGACAGGAATTTTCCCGGATCGGAGCCGAGCGCCAGAGCCCGGCCGGCACCCTTGACGTTGCGGTCGATCATCGCCTTGAGGCGCGCCGGCCGCGACGACACGATGGCGAGCTCGGACATCGACAGAAGGCCGTTCACGCAGATGAGGACGACCACGATGGCAATTTCAGCATAAAGCATGCGGGTCCATAGCATTGCCGCGCGGTTTTCGAAAATAGGACGGTCGCGATTTTTGAATTTGGCGAGCGGAGCGATCAGGCGGCAGCCCATGCGGCATCCCAGGGCGGCGCGGAAAAATGCTCGATCAGGGTGTCGACGACGACGCGAACCTTTGGCGCGAGGTTGCGTGTTACCGGCCAGATGGCATGCACCACGGTGTTTTCGACAAGACAGTCCGAGAGAACCATTTCGAGCTCGCCGCGCCTGATGCTGTCGGCCGTCAGCCATGTCGGCAGATAGACGATGCCGCAGCCGGCCAGTACCGCATCGAGCATCGGTTCGCCGTGGCCGAGCACCAGCCGCGCCTTGGGCGCGAATTTTTCGAGGCGGCCGTCGGCACGCCTGACGGTCCAGGGGTGGACAGTGCCGTCGCGGCCGTAGCCGATGAGGCTGTGCGTGGCGAGATCCTCGATCGATTGCGGCCTGCCATGGGCGTCGAGATAGGCGGGGGCGGCGACAATGCCAGAACGCTGGGCATAGATGCGGCGCGCGGCGATCGACAGGCTGTCGTCGAGGTCGCCCATGCGCACCGCCAGGTCGATGCCTTCCTCGATCAGGTCGACGCGCCGGTCGTTGAACGAGATTTCCATCGTCAGATCCGGGAATTTATTGGAAATGTCGAACAGCAGCGGGGCGACGCACCGGCGGCCGAAAGCCAAAGGCAGGTCGACGCGCAGCCGGCCGGAAGGCACCTGCTTGCGCGATGCCAACATCGACTGGGCGGCTTCGATCTCGGCCAGTGCCCTGACGCAGGCCTCGTAATAGCTCAGGCCCTCGCTGGTCGGGCTCAGGCTGCGGGTGGTGCGGTTGAGCAGGCGGACGCCCAATCGCTGTTCCAGCTGCGCGATCGACTTTCCGACCGCCGATTTGGTGACATGCAGCCGCGCGCCGGCGCCGGTGAAGCTGCCGGCCTCAACCGCGTGAACGAATGCGACGATGCCTTGCAAATTGGCCGGTTCCAATGAAGCGCTCCTATTGTAGAGTTTTGCTCCTTAATCTGTTGCAGAACATGCCACATGGAAGCACTTTTCTCCATAGTGAATCGGCGTAAATGTCTCGCGCAGCCATCAACCGCGGAGCGCGAACCAAATGAGCACCGAAAACAGATCTTGGCAGATGACCGGTTTCGGCCTGTCCAGGTTGAAGCCGGCTGTGGGCAAGCTGCCCCAACCCGGGCCGCACGACCTTCTGGTACGCGTCACAGCGGTATCGCTGAATTACAAGGACAGGATGATCGTCGATGGCGTGCTGATACCGGATCTCAGCTTTCCGTTCGTGCCGACATCGGACGCGGTGGGCGAGGTGGTGGCCGTCGGCGGCGAAGTCAGCCGCTTCGGCATCGGGCAGCGCGTGCTCGGCCAGGTAATCGCCGACTGGCCGGACGGCGACGCCCCGCCGGTGCTGCACAAGCACACGTTGGGTTCGTCACTGCCCGGCATGCTGTCCGAGTATGTGCTGTTTCATGAGGATGCCGCGGTGGCGGCGCCGCCGTCGCTCAGCGATGTCGAGGCATCGACGCTGCCGATCGCGGCGCTGACGGCGTGGTTCGCGTTGATTGAGGCGGCCAGGCCGATCCCGGGCGAAACCGTTCTCATCCAGGGCACCGGTGGCTTGTCGCTGTTTGCGCTGCAATTTGCCGCCGCCTTCGGCCTGCGCGCCATCGTCACCTCGAGCAGCGACGAGAAGCTCGGGCGGGCGAAGGCGCTCGGCGCCTGGAAGGGGATCAATTACCGCAGCCAGCCGGCATGGGACGAGGCTGCGCGCGAACTGACAAACGGGGCCGGCGTCAGGCATGTATTGGAAATGGTCGGCGGCGATAATGCGCGGCGCTCGCTCAATGCGCTGGGCGCCGATGGCAGGCTGTCGCTCATCGGCCTTCTCGGCAGCATGGAGCTGAGTTTCCCGATCATTCCGTTCCTGCGCAACCGGATCGTCGTACAAGGCATATCGATCGGCCATCGCCGCGCTTTCGAACGAATGAACCAGGCGATCGAGACGCTCGCGATCAAGCCGGTGATCGACAAGATGTTTGGCTTCGACGAGGTGCCGCAGGCATTCGAGCGATTGGAGACGGGACCGCTCGGCAAGATCGTGATCACCGTGCCCTGAGCCCGCGGGGACGAAAAGGTTGTCGGACGGGAAGGCCGATTGCGCGCCTAGGGCAGTTCCAGCAGGACGCCGATAATGGCCTTGCCGTCGGTGAAATAGGGATCGCCTTCGCCGTTGCGCCCGGTCTTTGTGGCGCCGATGCCCGGTACCTCGCTGGTCGAGATCAGCATGCCGGCGGCGGAGAGGTCGCGCATCAGCGCATCGCGCTCGGCGTCGATGTCGGGGCCGATATAGTGGGTGATCGCGCCGGTGTCATGGCTGAGGCCGACGCCACGGTCGAAGCTTGCCGAGCCAAGCCAAAGCGGCCGGCCGTCGTCTCCGGTCGCATCGGTCTGCCAGAAGCGGACGTGATGGCGCCGGTCGGCGCTGTCGCCGACCGGCTTTTCGAAGGCGAGGTCCTGGGCCCGGCCTTCGAACAGCAGCCGGCTGACCGGCGCGTCGGGATAGGGGCGGTTAAACAGCACGCTTTCGCCGATCTCGATGGCGGTCTTCAGCGTGACCGCGTCTGCCGTATCCCAGCCGGCGACGGCAAAGGCATGGACAAGCTCCTTCTTGGTGCCGACAAGGCCAACATTGATCGGATCGCCCGGGATGCCTTGCGGCGTGTGTGTCACCATTTCGAATTGCCGGCCGCGAAAATTGCGGTCCCGCAACGTCCAGAACTCAGGCGCGGCGAAATAGGCGAGCGAGAGATAAGCGGCACAGCATGCCACCAGCCAGGTCGTTGCACGTCGTCGAAGGCTTCGTTGGCTCAAAAGGCTCCACCCAAGCGTCTGCCCAGCATCTTAACCGCCGCAGCAGGTCTTGGGCAGGGGCCGCAATCAGCGGCAGGCGCGATAGCCGTTCTTGCGGTTCTTGATGTCGAAATGGAAATGGTTGCGGTGGTCGTAATTGTAGCCGGGGCCGAGCACGGTGGTGAAATACTGGCAGCTGTCGGCGCGCACATTGTTGAGGAAGCCGCGTGTGCGGAAGGCGAACAGGCCGGGCTTGCGGACGTCGATGTCGTCGCCATTGTTAAGCTCGATGCTCATCACATCGAGCGCATTGCCCTTGCCGTGTTCCGACAAAACACCTTCGCCGGCAATCCTGCGGCAGGAATAGCTCGAGCCCTGGTGGATGGTCTTGACGCCTGAAAAATAGCGCCAGCGGGCCGACGGCACGAGTTCGTTGCTGGTCCAGCCGGCAAAGGTGGCGGCCATGTCGCAGGTCAGCGTCGCGGCCGGCTTCATCTCGACGCTGCCGATGGCCGAGACCCTGACCGGATAGTCGATGCCGCACTGGCCTTCACGGATCGGCGTAACGTCGGTGTAGACGACGCCTAGGCGTCTCAATTCCTTGCGGCAATCGATCTCCGTGGCCGGCATCTGTTCGGCCGGCGACATCGGGTTGTCCAGGCGCGGATAGGCGGCCGTCATATATGGATTGGACGGCACGAGGCGCTGCATGCCGGAATATTGCCGGCCGGGCTCTTGCGGGTCGGACTCTTGCGGCCCGGAATATCGTGGATCGGAATTGGGCGGGACGGCAGCCGTCTGGCTGCCGACATCGACCGCCGGCTGCAGCGACAGCACGCTGCCGGTGTTGCAGGCCGAGACCGCCGCAATGGCAAGCAGGGCGGCAAGCCTGCCGGCCATGCGCGCGCGTCCTGTGTGCCGCGCAGCGGCGAGCGCAGCGCGAAATAACCCGGCCATCGGAAGGGTTCCCTGTCCCCAGATGGCACAGACTCTAAACCTGAAGAGTAAAGGAAAAATCAGCGGTGCCGTTCACGCCTGCGGCCAAATTGCGGCGCCCGCCATCGGCGACGTCATTGGCAAAACGTGCCGCCATTACGGCGCGGTTCGAGGTCGAAGTGGAGATGCAGCGAATGGTCGGCGTCGCTGCCGGGGCCAAGCACGGTCTTGAACGGCCCGCAGGCCGCCTTGCGCACTGCATCCAGGAACTTCGCGTCCTTCTCTGGCCGTGTTGGACCGACATCGATCTCCTTGCCGTCGGAGAGCGTGAAGCTGGCGATGTCGAGCGCGTTGCCGAACGCATGCTCCGATAGTTTGCCGCCGGAGTGGCGGGGCCGGCAGACGAAGGCGGAGGCCTGGCCGATCGATTTGATATCCATGCCGAACTCGGCCTTTGCGGTAGGCTGGATGACCGAAGCAGCAAAGCGTGCGGCCGCTTCCGCCATCTGGCAATTCAGCTCTGGGTCCGGGCCGATGGCGATGGATTTGCCGAGCGTCTTCAGCACGATCGGGTAGGGGATCGAGCAACCGACCGCCGTATCATGCTCTGGCTTGCGCTCCTCGAAATCGACGCCCATCGACTTCAGCCGCCTGCGGCAGGCCAGTTCCTCGGCTGGCATTTCTTTCTCGGCAACGACCGCCGATCGAGGATCTGGAAGGATTGGTTGCTCCTCTTTTTTCTCCTCCGCCTCGGCCGGTTTTTCTGAAGGGTTCAATGGGCTTGCCGGTGGCTCTGCCTGTGCCGGCTTTTCAGGAGGTTTTGGGGCGGTCGCCGGCGGTTCCGGCTGCTCGGTCTTGGGCCGGCCATTTTGCGACTGTCCGTTTTGCGGCTGCTCAGCCTCCGGGGCCGGGCGCGGTTCCGGAACCGGGATGTCGGCTGGCGACGGTGGGCTGGCTTCCTGGTTGAACTGCGGAACCGGCGCAGTTTGCGGCAGCTCGGGCGCCTTGGCTAAAACGGGTCCGGTCAGCAGCGACGTAGCCGCAACGGCCAGCAGCAATCTGTACAGTTTGGAAAAACCTAGCGCCGCCATTGTCTCGCAACGGCCAGAATGCAGGGAGGTTGCCTTGGGCGAGGGGGGCGGCCGATCACAATCAGTAACCGCGTTGTCACGCGCCGATCGCTTCCAGGCCTTCCTCGAGCCAGTCAGCCAGGAGCGGCATGCCGAGCAGATATTTTGCCGTGCGCTTGTTGGCGCGCTCGCGGGCGGCGGCCAGCGCGTCGGTCCATTCCGTCGCGTCATAGTCGCCGCGCCCGATCCAGACCAACGCAATCAGTTCGGCCGCTTCGTCGACATTGAGATCGTCGATCAGCTCGCGCAGTTCCTCCTCGGTGAGATCTTCGGAACTTTCCTCGGCAAGGCCGTCATGATGGTGGTTGTCGTGCGCGTTGCCGTCGAGCTCGACCTCGTGCTCGGCGCCGTCGGCATAGTCGTCGTTGACGGCGGCGCTGAGCGCCTTGGCCTTGAGGATAAACAGGCGCACGGTGTCGGGACCGATCGAAAGCTCCCAGTCTCGTTCAACGCGTTGCTGCACCGGCCGTCTCCCTGCTTCGTGCTCGGGCGGCCCGATGATAGCGGATTTGCAGCGCTCGTCACGTTCTCTCGTGCGTCGGCGTTAATCGTGAAGCATGATTTCCGATGCCCTCTGTTGCCGGGATAAGATGGCCTTCCTGGGAGAGATCGCGGTTTTGAGGTAGGATGGCATTTTCCGGGGACGAAACGGGTTCGGCCCGGCGTTAGTGTTGCATTGTCAGGTTCAAAGGAGAGTGTAATGCGCAGACGATTGCTGATTTACGCCATGGCCATCGCCGCCCTGCCGCTGATTGCGGCTCCGGCGTTTTCGGCTGGTGAAGGCGGGGGGGCCGGTGGTGGCGGCGGCGGCAATGGCGGCGGCGGCCAGAGCCAGTGCAAGAAGGGGGAGGTCTGGGACAAGAAGCAGAAGAAATGTGTCTCGCCGAAAGAAGGCATGCTGGACGACGACAGCATCTATGATGCCGGTCACGCGCTGGCGATGGATGGACGCTATGACGAGGCGATCGCCGTGCTCAGCCTCGCCGCCAACAAGCAGGATCCGCGCATCCTCAATTATCTCGGCTATTCGCACCGCCATTCCGGCCGTGTCACCGTCGGCCTCGGCTATTACGAGGAAGCGCTGCGCATCGACCCGAATTACACGCTGGTGCGCGAATATCTCGGCGAGGCGCACCTGCAGATCGGCGATCTTGCCGGCGCCCAGGAACAGCTCCGCGAAATCGAGAAGCGCACGGGCAAGGGATCTCGCGAATACGGCATGCTGTCCGAGCAGATCGATCATTTCATGAGGAGCTGATCCGACCTCCGGAACGCTGCTAATACCGGCTGCGAGCGATCGCAGCCGGTTTGCTGTGCTGAATGCTGCCCGAAACCGGAATTTGGCATCACGGTACACGTGATGTGGTCCTTGACGTTGGGTCAGCCGCGCAATCGGTGGATGATTTTTCAAAATCCGACTTTTTGGACGTGAAAAACCCGCGAAGATCGCTATATCTTGCAGAATTGTGGTGAGACGGTTCCGTTAGCGAGGCTGCCGGACCGTTTTCTTTTTGTACCATCGACAAGGTCGCTCCCGATTTCGGGGGCGGCGGCAGGAAAGGTCAGGCATCATGAACAAGGTCCCGATGACAGGCGAGGGGTTCGCGTCATTGAAGGAAGAACTGCGCTGGCGCCAGCAACAGGAGCGGCCGCGTATTATCGAGGCGATTTCCGAAGCGCGCTCGCATGGCGACCTCTCCGAAAATGCCGAATATCACGCGGCAAAGGAGGCACAGAGCCTCAATGAGGGCCGGGTCAACGAACTCGAGGACCTGATTGCGCGGGCCGAGGTGATCGACGTCACCAAGCTCAGCGGCGACAAGGTCAAGTTCGGCGCAACCGTGGTGCTGGTCGACGAGGATACCGAGGAGAAAAAGACGTACCAGATCGTCGGCGACCAGGAGGCGGACGTGAAGTCCGGCCGCATCTCGATCTCCTCGCCGATCGCGCGCGCCCTGATCGGCAAGGAAGTCGGCGACGCCATCGAGGTCAACGCACCGGGCGGCGCCAGGGGTTACGAGATCGTCCAGGTGCAGTTCATCTAGAACTTTTGATAATTCTACTCTGGCGAGTCGACTAGCGCAGTTTTCTGCGCTTCCGGTGCTCACGTACTGTAGGTACGCTCCGCTCTGGTTCTCGAAACCACGCTATTCGACTCGCCAGAGCGAATTCTGAAAAGGTCCTATGCAGCGCCTTGTAATTTAAGTGCCAGCAATGTCTCCGCTTCCGCCATCACCTCGGCCGGCGTGATGCCGCGGCCGGGCTTGGCCAGCAGCGTCGAAGAGAACGGCCCGCACGGGCCGGTCAGGCCGGGCTCGGTGGCCAGGAATATCGCCACTGTCGGCAGGCCGAAAGCGCTGGCGAGATGGGTCAGGCCGGTGTCGGCGCCGATGACCAGCGTCGAACCGCCGATGACGGCGGCGACCTCGGGTAGCGGCGACCGGGGAACCACCACGGTTTGCGAAACAGCGCCGGCGATCGCTTCGGCAACCGCCTGTTCCCGGTCGTTCGACCAGGTGGTGACCGGGGTCATCCCGTTGTCCACCAGCAGGCGGGCGGTTTCGATCCAGTCCGCGACCGGCCATTTCTTGTCATCGCGGCTGGTGCCGTGCAGCAGGAAGGCTGCCTTTTCGCCGGCAAAAGTCGATTTTCCGGCTGGCGGCACGATGCCCGACTCAAGCCTCGAAAAATCCGGCTCGTAGCCGAGCGCCAGGCCGAACAGGCGTCTCGTGCGCTCGATGGCATGCAGGCCGCGCGCCACGGCGAAGCGATGGCCATAAAACAGGCTTGCCGAAGGCTCGCGGGCGCTCGACCGGTCGAAACCGGCGATCGGGGCTGCCGCCAGCCGCGCCACCAGCGCCGATTTCAGCAAGCCTTGCGCATCGAGGACGAGGTCGTAGCGGCAATCGCGCAAGGCGCGGCGCAAGCCGACCACGTCCCGCCATGTGCCGGGCTCGAGCAGCTTCGTGCGCCAGCGCCGGATCGCCACGCTGTGGATGGTTTGGATGGCTGGATGCAGCGCCACGATGCCGGCAAAGGCCTCTTCGACACACCAGTCGAAGGAGATATCCGGCCGGGCGCGGCGCGCATCCTCGACGGCAGGGAAGGTGTGGATAACGTCGCCCATCGACGACGTCTTGACGATCAGCACCTTCATGCGGCGGCCGGCATTTCCAGCAGCCGCTCCGCCGCCGCCACGACGCGTTCGACGTCCAGCGTCTTCAGGCAGTTGAGATGGCCGAGCGGGCAGGTCTTTTTGTGGCAGGGCGAACAGGACAGGCCGAGCCAGACCAGTTCGCGGCGCTCGGCGAGCGGCGGCGTGTTTTCGGGCGAGGTCGAGCCGTAGACGGCGACGACCGGCGTGCCGACGGCGGCGGCGACATGCATGAGCCCGCTGTCGTTGGAAACGGCGAGCCTCGCCGCCGCAATCAGATCGATGGCATCCTCGAGCCGCGTCTGGCCGGCGAGATCGAGGGCGCCCGGTGCCAGCGCGGCGATTTCAGCTGTCACCCCAGCGTCGTTCTTCGATCCGAACAGTGCGACGCCAAACCCTTTCGCCATCATCTCGCGGGCAAGGCCGGCATAGTGTTCGCTCGGCCACCGCTTGGCCGGACCGAATTCGGCGCCCGGCATCAGTGCCACGAATTCCCCCGCCGTCAGCCCGAAACGGCCAAGCAGTGCCGTCTGGTTGGCTTGATCGACTGCAAGCTTCGGGGCTCGGAAGGCGCCGCCCCGGGCAAGGCCGAAATAGGCCTGTGCGGTGCGCCGTTTCAGGCGATCGGGCAACGGCACGATGTCGGTCAGCAGGCCGTAGCGCATTTCCTTGAGATGGCCGATGCGGCGCGGGATGCCGGCAAAGAACGGGATCAGCGCAGATTTCCAGCTGCCCGGCAGGACAAAGGCCATTTCGTAGCGGCCGCGCAGCAGGCGGCCGAAGCGCCTTCGAATGCGGAATTCGAACGCGCCGGATTGCAGCGGCAGGTCGATCTGCTGGCGGATTTCAGGCATGCGCTTGACCAGGGGTGCTGCCCAGGCCGGCGCCAGCACGTCGATCGCGGCGTTCGGATGAAGCTCCCTCAGCGCCTGGAACAGGCACTGCGCCATCACCATGTCGCCCACCCAGCGTGGGCCGATCACGAGGATCGTTGGGCTTTCAGCCATTCGACATAGTCTCTGACGCCGGTTTCCACTGTGCGGAACTGGCCATTGTAACCGGCTGCGCGCAAGCGGGACATATCAGCTTGCGTAAAGCTCTGGTAGCTGCCCTTGAGGTGGTCGGGAAAGTCGATGAACTCGATCTGGCCTTGGCCGAGCGTATCGATCACCGTTTCGGCAATGGCGCGGAAGGGCTGGGCTTTGCCTGTGCCGCAGTTGAAGATGCCGCTCGAGCCGCGTTTCCACAGCCACAGATTGAGGTCGGCGACATCGCCGACATGGATGAAATCGCGGCTCTGTTCGCCGGGCCCGAAACCGTCATAGGCGCCGAACAGCTTGGGGTTTTCGCCGCGTTCGACCTGGTTGAACAAATGGAAGGCAACCGAAGCCATGGCGCCCTTATGCGCCTCGCGCGGTCCGTAGACGTTGAAATAACGCAGGCCCGCCACCGGCGAGTGGTCGGTATCGAAGACGGTGCCGCGGACATAGTCGTCGAACAGCTTTTTCGAATAGGCATAGACGTTGAGCGGGCGTTCGTATTGCGGCTCCTCGCGGAACTCGGCGCCGCCGCCATAGACCGAAGCGGACGAGGCATAGAGGAAGGGCACGCGCAGGGCCAGGCAGGCGTGCAGCAGGCGCTTCGAATAGGTGTAGTTGACCTCCATCATGAACTTGCCGTTCCATTCGGTGGTGGTCGAGCAGGCACCCTGGTGAAAGACCGCCTCGATGCGGCCGAGGTCGCCGGCCTCGATCCGCGCCAGAAAATCGTCCTTGTCGAGATAATCGGCGATCTCGAGATCGGCGAGGTTGGCGATCTTGTGGCCGTCGGTGAGGTCGTCGACGACCAGGATGTCGCTGAAACCGTCGGCGTTGAGCGCGGCGACTATGTTGGAACCGATCATGCCGGCGCCGCCCGTGACGATGATCATGAAAGCCTCTGGTACCTTGTGCCGGTTGTAGCCCTTGTGGGATTCTGGCCTTATAGGGGAGGCGGGCCGGGCTGTCGACAAAGCAGGTGGCGGGCGGCCGGGCGAGCGCCACAGTGGCGCTGCAAAGGTCACGTTTTAGCCGGCGTGCTGGCCGACCGGCGACAGGAGCAAGGTAATGCCGTCAACGGAACTGCTTGTCGCCTTTTTCGCCACTACGGCGATCTTTGCCTATATCCCCGGCCCCGCCATGCTCTATGCCGCGGCGCAAACCATGGCGCGCGGCCGCTGGTCCGGCCTGATGGCGGCGCTCGGCATCCATCTTGGCGGCTACGTTCATGTCTTCGCCGCCGCTGTTGGCCTGTCGGTGCTTTTCCATGCCGTGCCGGTGCTTTACATAGCGGTCAAGCTGGTCGGTGCGCTGTATCTGATCTGGCTCGGTGTTTCGCTGTTTCGCGCCAAGGCGCAAGGCGACGTTGTCTTGCCGGGAATTCAGCCGAAATCCGCCAATCGCGCCTTTTCCGAGAGCGTTGCCGTCGAGGTGCTCAACCCGAAAACGGCGATTTTCTTCATGGCGTTCCTGCCGCAATTCATCGATGCCTCGGCAGCGTTTCCGGTCTGGCTGCAGTTCGTCGTGCTTGGAACGATCGTCAATTTGATGTTCTCGTCGGCCGACATTGTTTGCGTGGTGCTGGCCGGCGTGGTGATCGCCAGGCTGCGGCAATCGAGCCGTGCGCAGCGCCTGATGCAGCGCGCCGGCGGTGCGGTGCTTGTCGGACTGGGCGTGCATGTCGCGCTGCAGAAAAGCTGACGCACCGTCTCGCCGCCGCGATCGGTCGAAGGCCCGGCGTTGCGTCGGCTGAAATTGCGGTATATCGGCATCGCCATGAATGGCCGGCCCTGCCAATCGAATTTCCCGTCACCGAAAATCGGCCCTCCCGCGCGTTGACATGATCAAGCTGCCTTCTCCCGAACCTCTTCACCGCGCCATCTCGCGCTTCGGCAGCGCCACCGTGCTGGTGGTCGGCGATTTCATCCTCGACCGTTTCGTCAATGGCGTGATCGAGCGCATTTCGCCGGAAGCGCCGATCCCCGTGCTGCACGGGCGCGGCGAAACGCTGGCGCTGGGCGGCACCGGCAATGTCGTCGCCAATATCGTTTCGCTCGGCGCTGCCGCGATACCGGTCTCGGTGATTGGCGCTGACGAGGCCGGCAAGAACCTCATGCGCATGCTCGGCGAATTTGACGTCGACACCGGCGGGCTGGCGCAGGATGCCGATCGCATGACGTCGTCCAAAAGCCGCTTCAGCGCGCTCAACCAGCAGGTGCTGCGTTTCGACGAAGAGGAAATCAAGCCGCTGGGCGATGCCGAGCGCGCGACATTGGTCGGGCATTTTCGCGAAGCGCTGGCACGCGCCGACATCGTCATCCTGTCCGACTATGGCAAGGGCGTGCTGCTCGACGGTGTCGCCGGCGAGCTGATCTCGATCTGCCGGCAAACGGGCAAGCCGGTGCTGGTCGACCCGAAGGGCCGCGACTATGCGCGCTATGCCGGCGCGACGGCAATCACGCCCAACCGCAAGGAACTTGGCGAGGCGGTCGGCCGCGCGGTGTTTGCCAACGACGAGATCGAGGCGGCGGCACGCCAGCTAATTTCGGCGCACGGTTTCGATTTCGTCGTCGCGACGCGCAGCGAAAAGGGGATGAGCGTCGTCGGTGCGGACGACGCCCGCCATATCGCCACGCAGGCGCGCGAAGTGTTCGACGTTTCGGGCGCCGGCGACACCGTGATCGCGACCTTTGCGCTGGCCCTTGCGGCAGGGGCCGACCGCGTCATGGCCGGATCGATCGCCAACGCCGCCGGCGGCGTTGTCGTCGGCAAGCGCGGCACGGCGCGGCTGACGATCGAGGAACTCACCGGCGCGCTGTTTAGCTCGCATGGCCCGGTCACCCATAAGGATGCCATCCTCGATGCCGCCGCCGCGGCGCGGCTGGTGGCGGCCTGGAAGGACGAGGGCTTGAGTGTCGGCTTCACCAATGGCTGTTTCGATATTCTGCATGCCGGCCATGTCAGCCTGTTACACGCGGCGCGCAGCCAGTGCGACCGGCTGGTGCTCGGCCTGAACAGCGATGCCTCGGTGCGCCGGCTGAAAGGGCCGGGACGCCCGGTCAACGACCAGCATGACCGGGCCTGCGTGCTGGCAGCACTTGCCTCGGTCGACGCCGTCGTCATCTTCGAGGAGGATACGCCGCTTTCGCTGATCGAGGCGTTGAGCCCCGACATACTGGTCAAGGGCGCCGACTATACGGTCGATCAGGTGGTTGGCGCCGATGTCGTGCAGAAGGCCGGCGGCCGCGTCGTGTTGGTCGACCTCGTCGCCGGCAAGAGCACCACCGGCACCATCGGCAAACTACGCGCCGGGAACTGAGGGTTTCATGTCCGAACTGAACGATTACCTGGTCCGCTCGGCGGCGGCGATTTCGGCGATGGTCGAGCGCGACCTGACCAGCGAGATGAAGCGATCCGTCAGCGCCGTCGTCGCCGCGCTTTCGCAGGGCAAGGCGCTGCTGATAGCCGGCAATGGCGGTTCCGCCAGCGACGCCATCCACATCGCCGGCGAGTTGGTCGGCCGCTTCCTCAGGGAGCGCAAGGCCTACAACGTCATCGCGCTGCCGGCCAACGCGGCGGTGCTGACCGCCTGGGGCAATGATTACGGCTTCGACACGGTGTTTGCACGCCAGGTCGAGGCGCACGGCTCGGCGGGGGCCGTGCTGCTCGCCATCTCGACCAGCGGCAATTCGCCAAGCATCCTCGCCGCCGCCCAACAGGCGCGCATGATGGGCATGACGGTGATCAGCCTGACCGGCGACACCGGCGGCAAGCTGAAGCCGCTCTCCGACATCCTGCTCAACGTACCCTCGACCTCGACGCCGATCATCCAGCAGGGGCATTTGTGCCTCTACCACCATCTCTGCGAAATGGTCGAAGAGCGCCTCTGCGACGCGGGGTGATCGGGCATTCGATTAGGCGCCAGCGCTGAAGCTGCGAATCTCCCCCCTCGTGGGAGAGATGCCCGGCAGGGCAGAGGGGGGCGCTGTCCCGCCGCCCTGTCGATGGATTTTCAATCATACCCTCAGACATGTTCTCGGCTGGTCGCAGGTGGTTGGCGTGCCTTCACGCCTCCCTCTGTCCTGCCGGACATCTCCCCCATGGGTGGGGAGATTGGATTTCGCCTCGGTTTTCGCCAATCTTCAACGCTGAAGGCAATTTTGTTCTTGCTTTGTGCCGGCAGCTATGCTACTAATTTGGGTATGGTGGTCATTCCCACCGACGACCCGCCCGCCGAGGCGGGTTTTTGTTTCCGGTTTTTTTCTCAGGCGCTTTGCCTGGTCTCTCAAGCTGAAAACGCCACCAGCCCTTCATCCTTGACCCGGCGGATGGTCAGCGCGGTTCGCACCGTGTCGACATTGGGGGCCGAGGCCAGTTCCTCGATGACGAAGGTCTGGAAGGTGCCGAGATCGCTCGCCACGCAATGCAGCAGGAAATCGGACTCGCCCGACACCATCCAGGCATCGCGCACGATCGGCCAGCCGCGGGTGCGCTCGGCGAAGGTCTTGAGCTCGGCGTCAGCCTGGTGATGCAGGCCGATCAGGCAGAAGGCGACGACGTCGAGGCCGAGCGCCGGAGCGTTGAGCAGGGCGCGGTAGCCGCGGATGATGCCGGCCTCTTCCAGCCGCCGGACGCGGCGCAGGCACGGCGGCGCCGAAATTCCGACGCGGCTCGACAGTTCGACATTGGTCATGCGCCCGTCCTGCTGAAGCTCGCGCAGGATCTTCCAGTCGATGGCATCGAGATCGGCCTTGATCGGCATGGTGGCTTCCGTGGGTACGCGAAAGAATCTTTCGCGACTTTGTAGTTAAACGACTTTGCTGTCTATTCCATCCGCTGGATCGAGGATTTTCGCATCATCTTGCTGCCGGTTGCTTGTCGCCGTCGCCGGCGCCGAAGCTTTCCGGGGACGAACGGCAACTTGCCTTGCTGGCGTCGCAGGCAACACTTACATTACGCGCAACAATCGACGAGAGTTCATGCCACAATCCATGGCTGCTCCCCGCAGAGGCTTTTTCATGATCACCAAGCACGCGCCTGTTCTCATCATCGGCTCCGGCCCCGCCGGCTATACGGCGGCGATCTATGCCGCCCGCGCCATGCTCAAACCGATGCTGGTCGCCGGCCTGCAGCAGGGCGGGCAACTGATGATCACCACCGACGTCGAAAACTATCCGGGCTTCGCCGAACCGATCCAGGGTCCATGGCTGATGAGCGAAATGCTCAGGCAGGCCGAGCATGTCGGCACCGACATCGTCAACGACATCATCACCGAGGTCGACCTCAACGTGCGGCCGTTCCGCGCCAAGGGCGATTCCGGCACGATCTATACCGCCGACGCGCTGATTATCGCTACCGGTGCGCAGGCGAAGTGGCTGGGCATCCCGAGCGAACAGACCTTCATGGGGTTTGGCGTTTCGGCGTGCGCCACCTGCGACGGCTTCTTCTACCGCGGCAAGGATGTCGCGGTGATTGGCGGCGGCAATTCGGCGGTTGAGGAAGCGCTCTATCTCTCCAACCTGGCCAAGAGCGTCACCGTCATCCACAGGCGCAGCGATTTCCGCGCCGAGCGCATCCTGCGCGAGCGGCTGCTGCAGAAGGACAATGTTCGCGTCATCTGGGACACCGTGGTCGACGAGATCACCGGCCGGCCCGGCAAGACGCCGCTGCCGCCTTCGGTCGAAGGGCTGAAGCTGCGCAACGTGGTGACCGGGCAGGAGATGCATCTGGTGGTCGACGGCGTGTTCGTGGCGATCGGCCACGCGCCGGCGGTCGAGCTGTTTGCCGGCAAGCTGAAGCAGAAGCCGAACGGCTATCTGTGGACGGCGCCGGATTCGACCCGCACCGACATGCCGGGCGTGTTCGCCGCCGGCGACGTGACCGACGACATCTACCGCCAGGCGGTGACGGCGGCCGGGCTCGGCTGCATGGCCGCGCTCGAGGCGGAAAAATATCTGGCGGGGATCGAGGTCCACCGCGAAGCGGCGGAGTGATTGTTCGACAAGCGGCTGAGAAGAGCCGCGCAAAAGCCTGATTTTTCATTCAGACGCCACAACAGGCGGACGCCAGAAAACAGGACGAGGGGAAATCATGGCGTTGGATTGGGACAAGCTACGCGTGTTTCACGCCGCAGCGGAAGCGGGGTCGTTCACCCATGCCGCGGAAACACTGCATTTGTCGCAATCGGCGATCTCGCGGCAGGTCAGCGCGCTCGAGCATGATGTCGGCGTCCCGCTGTTCAACCGCCACGCTCGCGGCCTGGTGCTGACCGAGCAGGGCGAGATGCTTTTCCGCACGGCGCACGACGTGCTGATGAAGCTCGAAACCATCAAGTCGCGACTGACCGAAACCAAGGACCGGCCCTCCGGCGTGCTCAGGGTGACGACCACGGTCGGCCTCGGCGCCGGCTGGCTGACCGAGCGCGTGCAGGAGTTCATCGAGCTCTATCCCGATGTCAGCCTGCAGCTCATCCTGGCCAATGAGGAACTCGACCTCACTATGCGCCAGGCCGATTGCGCCATCCGGCTGCGTCAGCCGCAGCAGCCCGACCTCATCCAGCGCCGCCTGTTCACCGTGCACTTCCATCTCTACGCGGCGCCCTCCTATGTGAACAAATACGGTAAGCCGAATTCGATCGCCGAGCTGAAGACCCATCGCATCGTCACCTTCGGCGTGCCGGTGCCGGCGCATCTGTCGGAACTGAACTGGCTGGAGACGGTCGGCGATTTCGAAGGCGGGCAAAGGGTGCCGACGCTGCAGATCAACGACATCCTGTCGATCAAGCGGGCGGTGCAGGGCGGCGCCGGCATCGCCATGCTGCCCGATTACGTGGTCAGCAAGGATTCCGGGCTGGTGCAATTGCTGCCCGAAACCGAGGTGCCGTCCTTCGACACCTATTTCGCCTATCCCGACGCGATGAAGAACCAGGCGAAGCTGCATGTCTTCCGCGATTTCATCATCGCCAAGGCGCGCAGCTGGTCGTTCTGATTTAGGAACGCGTATCCGCCGGAGAGCTGGCGCCGTAGCGCAAACCGTCGACGAGCAGAGCAACCATGCGCCGCGCCTGGGCAGGGCCGCCGCCATGTGCCGGCATGGCAAGGCTGGCGGCCGCCCCCAGCAGGTCGCCCGGCTCGATATCGGCGCGTACCTCGCCGGCCGCGGCCGCCGCTTCAAGCAATGTTTGAAGCGCGGGCCGGAGCCGTTGGTTGAAATAAGCAGGCAAAGTATCGAAGGCCGGATTGCCTGAGTACAAGGCTGCCGCGAGGCCGCGTTTTGCCGTGATGAAATCCACGTAGCGCTGCATCCACAGGGCCAGCGCTTCACCGGGCTCGTGCTTTCCGGCCAGGATCGGCGCGGCATCCGCACAGGCGTCAACCTCGTTGCGGAAGACGGCCACGATCAGGTCCGAGCGCTGTGGAAAATGGCGGTAGACAGTGCCGACGCCGACGCCGGCCTTTTCCGCGATCTCTCGCACCGGAGCCTCCACGCCGGAGGTCGCGAACACCGCCATGGCTGCCCGGAGCAACGCGTCGATGTTGCGCCGCGCGTCGGCGCGCACGTGGCGATCCGCGCGGTCGCGGGGTTCCAGACCGTCGCCTTGATCCGTTTTGCCGTTCGGCGTTTTTTCGCCCATCAAATTACCTCTTGCAAACGGAACCTTGTTCCGGATATATATGGAACGTGGTTCCGTTTGACTTGTATCTAGCCCTGGTCACCGGGGCCAACAAGGGCATCGGCCTTCAGATCGCCAAGGATCTCGCGGCGAACGGCCTCACCGTGCTCGTAGGATCGCGCAGGCTCGAGCATGCGGAGGCAGCCGCAGAGAGCATCGGAGGGGATGCCCACGCCCTGCAGCTCGACGTCACCGACCAGGCGTCGATCGCCGCCGCGGCAGAGCGCATCCGTATCGAACTCGGCCGCCTCGACGTGCTGGTGAACAATGCGGGCATCTCCCATGCGGGAAAGCCGGGCAGGCCGCTCGAGGAGATCATCAACTCGGGCCGCCCGAGTGTTGCCTCTCTCGACGACGTACGCGCGGTGTTCGAGACGAACGTGTTCGGCGTCGTCGCCGTCACGCAAGCGATGCTGCGGCTCCTTCGTGAGGCGCCGGCGGCACGTATCGTCAACGTATCGAGCGGCGCCGGCTCGCTGACATTGAACGCTGATCCGGCCTTTCCGTACCGCACTTCTTTTGGCGCCGTTTACAACCCGTCGAAAACGGCGGTCAACGCGATGACGCTCGCCTTCGCCATCGAGCTCGGGGAGACCGGCATCAAGGTCAACGCTGCGTGCCCGGGTTATACCGCGACGGAGCTGAACAACTTCGAAGGTCCGCGCACCGTCGAACAGGCCGCGCGGGAGCCCGTGCGCCTCGCACTTCTCGACGCGAACGGTCCGACGGGCACGTTCTCGAACGAGGACGGCCCGCTGCCGTGGTGACGTAGCCTTGGAGCCTGCTTTAGCCGCGCCAAGGTGTCAGGCGGGGCAGCCAGCCTGGTACGGCACGGCGGTAGGCTTCGTATTCGGCGCCGTAGCGGCGGGCAAGCGTCGGTTCCTCATATAGTTTGACGAAGGAGATCATGGCGGCCGCGGCGATGGCTAGATAGGCGGCGACCGTCCAGCTCGAAAACAGCAGTGCCTGGCCGAGGATGATCGACAGCACGGCGACGTACATCGGGTTGCGGACATGGCGGTAGATGCCGCCGACGACCAGCCTCTCGGTCGGCGCGACCGGGGCTGGCGTACCCAGGCCCTCCAGGGCAAAACGGGCAAAGGCGTGCAGCAGCACGGCTGTGCCGGAGACAACCAGCAGCCAGCCGACAGGAACGAAACCGGGCTGGCTCGACCAGGGCAGGCGATAGCGGTCGGTCAACAGCCAAGGCAGCAGTCCGGCGACCACGCCGGGCGCTGCAGCAAGGAAGATGATGCTGCCGGCGATCGCCGAAGCGGCCCGCATAGAGGTCTCCTTACCCCCTGGTCTTGTTGTTCATGTAACCCAAACCGCTGCACCCTCGGGTCAAGCTCAAGGGCCGGCTTTTGGGCGGCATGCACCAGCAAGGTCTGGCTGCCGAAAAAACAAACGCGTGCTGCACGATTCCACGTCATCCTGCGTTTTTCGGCTTTCCGAGCAGGAATCGCTGCTGATTCGCGGCTGCGGATCGATTTTTGCCTTGCCGCACGTCGTATTTCAGCGATTCAACTGGTCCTATTGCGCTCCGGGACGGATTAGACCACAGCCGGCGCCTTTTTGCATGTGAGTGTTGCAAAATAGATGCTTGTTTCTTGGGCATGAAGAGCACATATATAGATCATCTCTTGAGCGCGTTCTCCTCCCATTAGCGCTCTCGAGTGTTCCCCTCTGGAGGTTAGCCTTAACAGGCACTTCCAATCAAACTCAGCCGGGTCTTCATTGATCCGGCTTTTTTGTTGCCTGAAACCAACACATCGCCAGAAAATCGGCCGGAACTGGCGCGTAACAGTGACATGTAACCTCCGGTAACATGCGTGGGGACGCCAAATCGAGTAAGCAGAGCATAGGACGCGGTGTGGCTCGTCCGGGGGATGGGGGCATCACTCGGACGACCCGGGCTCAGGCAGCTACCGCGTCCGAACCTTCCTCCGCCGCCAGGCATCGGGCGGCAAGTATGCGGCGGACCTGCCGTTTCGCCTCCCACGAAGACGGTCCGCAACGAAACGGCGCCCGGATGATCCGGGCGCCGTTTCCTTGTGTTCTGGTTGCAAGCTGCCGCTTCAGGCAGCCTTGCCGTTGGCGTTCAGCGCCTCGTCGGCCAACCGGCCGGTGAGTTCGGCCATGTGGTCGAAGACGGCCCGGTAGCTGGCGACACCCGCCGTGGCCGAGCGCAGCTCGATGATGAGGTCGCCGATCTCGGCCTGCGGCATGGTCGCCTCGACCACGTCCCATCCCGGCCAATCGGGCCGCGCGTCATAGCCGAGGATCTGGCCGCGCCGCTGCGGGATCAGCGCGATGATCTTCGACGTCGCATCCGACGGCGTGACGATCTCGACTTTCATCACCGGCTCGAGCAGCACCGGCGAGCACGCGGCCATGCCTTCCTTCATCGCCAGCTTCGCCGCCATCTGGAAGGCCATGTCGGAGGAATCCACCGCATGGTAGGAGCCATCAGAGAGGTTGACGGCAACATCGACGACCGGGAAGCCGAGCGGGCCAGATTTCAGGTAATCGCGCACGCCGGTCTCGACCGACTGGATGTAGGTCTTCGGCACGACGCCGCCGGTGATCGTATCGGTGAACTGGAAGCCTGACCCGCGCGGCAGCGGTTTGATCTCGAGCACCACGTCGCCGAACTGGCCGTGGCCGCCCGACTGTTTCTTGTGGCGGCCGCGCTGCTGCGTCGCTTTTCGGATCGTCTCGCGGTAGGGCACGGCCGGCACATGGCCTTCGACCGGGATCTGGTTCTTGCCCTCCAGCCGCTCGCGCACGACGCGCAGATGCATCTCGCCATGGCCGGACAGCACGGTTTCGGCCGAATCCTGGTTGTGATGCAGGCTGAGCGAGGGATCTTCCTCGGCCAGGCGCTGGATGGCCGCCGACATCTTGACCTCGTCCTTGCGCTCCTTCGGCCGCAGCGCGAAGGCGAAGACCGGTTGCGGCGGCGCCAGCGTCACCAGCGGCTTGATGCCGCCCTTGGTCGAGCTCAGCGTCTGGCCGGTCCTGACGGCGTCCAGCTTGCCGAGCGCCACCGTGTCGCCGGCCTTGGCCGAAGTCAGCTTGACCTGGTCCTTGCCAAGCATCTTGTAGATGCCGGAGACCTTTGCCGTCTCGCCGGTGGGAAGGAACAGCTCGGCGGCGTCGGCGACCTGACCGGACAGGATGCGTGACACCGACAGCTTGCCGCCATGCGCGGTGTGGATGGTCTTCATCACCTGGACCACGGTGGCATTGCCGTCGGGCGCGCCGAGACGCTGGCGCGTCGCCTCGATGTCGGGTGCGTCGTGACGGATCGCCTTCAACAGGCGCAGCACGCCATTGCCCTTCTCGGCGGTGCCGATCAGCACCGGCGTCACCGTGCCGTCGCGCAGATCTGCGGCGAGGTCGTCGAAGATCGCGTCCTTCGGCGGTTCGATCTCGTCCAGCAATTGCTCCATCAGGCGGTCGTCATGGTCGGCGAGCGTCTCCAGCATGGAAAAGCGCGCCTCGAGCTCGCGCGCCTTGTCGTCGCTCGGGATATGGGCGACTTCGCTCTCGGCATATTCGCGATAGACGTAGGCACGCTCCAGAGCGAGGTCGATCGAGCCGATGACGACGCCGTCCTTGCGCAGCGGGATCTGGCGCAGCAGCAATGGCACCGAGCTTGCCGGCTGCAGCATCTTCAGCGTATCGCGCACGCCTGATATCGCCTTGTCGACCTTGTTGAGGAACAGCATGCGCGGCACGCCGAGATCGTCGAGCTTGCGCATGATCAGCTGCAGGGCAGGGATCTTCTTCTCGTCAGCCTCGGCGACGACCACGGCGACGTCGCAGGCGGCCAGCACCGGCTCGGCTTCGAAGGAGAATTCGATGGAGCCGGGACAATCGACGAAGGTGAACGGCTCGCCCATGAATTCGGTGGTGGCGAAGGTTGCCTCGACGCTCATGCCGTGAGCGCGCGCCTCGGGCGAATGATCGGAAACGGTATTTCCCGACGAAACGGGATTCTGGCGGGGGATGGCGCCTGTACGGGCGAGTATGGCTTCGAGAAGTGTCGTCTTACCGCTTGCGAAGGGACCGACTATGGCAATGCATTTCGGTCCCGTGCGTCGTCCTCCGGCGCGAGTACCCATGGCTGACCTCCACTCAGGCGCTTCCCTGTGAGCGGCGGCCGGCCTGTCGGCCGTCGCGGGCGAGGCTTTTTTCAATTTGCCACCTACCCAAAGGGCATCGTCCCACGGGCAGGCCGGGAGGGCAAGGGATTTGAAGTTGAAGTTCGGGTCAGACGGTGCCGGTTCGGCGTGACGTCAGCGGCGATGCGTTCACGCGCTGCACTGCCGCCGTCTCGGCAAAGCGCGCGAGCAATGGATTGAACAGGTCCGCACGTTCCCAGAAAGGCGCATGCCCGGCGCCGGGGATGATGTGGCAATGCTCCCACAGCGAGCCGTAGGCGAGCGTTTCAAAATAGCCGAGCCGGACGAAAGGATCGTTCTCGCCATTGACGATGGCCACCGGAAACGCGGCCTGCTCGACCACTTGTCTCTGGTCGGCGCCCTTGCCGGTGAGCATGCCGCGCGTCACCGCGGCGCGCAGCCGGCCGTCGGTGCGCAGGATGGTTTTGCGGAAGGATGGGTCGGCGGTGTCGCCGAAACACAGCGTCTCGAAGCGCTCGGCGTCGCGTTCGGAATACGTCTTTTTGGACGCCAGCAGCATGTCCCAATGCGCGTGGAAGCCGCGCAGCATGCCGAAAGGACCCTTCGATACCGGCGGCGCGCCGGTCAGCATCAGCCCGCCGACGGCGCGGTGAAAACTCGCGAGTTCGATTGCCACGTGCCCGCCAAGCGACCAGCCGAAGACGACGGCGCGGCCGATGCCCAACGCGTCGAGGAGCTGAGCCGCCGATTGGGCAAGGCCGGCGATGGTGTAGTCCGTCGCCGGATCGCGGGCGTCCGAGGATTCGCCGTGGCCGGGCAGGTCGAAAGCAATCAACCGATGAGCAGCGGCCAACGGGCTGTCGAACTGGCGGGCGAATACGGCGCGCGAACTGCCCGAGCCGTGGATCAGGACAAGCGGGATGCCGGGTCCCGACGACTGGCTGAGTCGCAAATCCGCTTGCGGCGTGCGGATCGTGCGGTGGGAAACAGCCATATCTGGTTGGACCTTGGGATTGTCTCCAGGTCAACATCGCATGCCGAGGTCACCATGTTGTTTAGAACGGTGGTTAAGAAATGATTTCTCGGTTTCCGCCGGGTATGATGAACGAATCCACCACAGCTAACCCCGGGACCCTGATGATGGAATCCACGCTCGACCTTCTCCTCTCGATCAGCAGCATCGCGACGCTCGGCCAATATGCCTGGTCGATGCGCGGGCATTTCCAGTCACCGAGCATGTCTCAAGGCGCCGTGATCATTTCGGCCGTCGTCGTCGGCACGGCGCTGTTCTTTCTGGCGCTGCTGTGGATCGAGCGGCAACCGGTTGCAGCGAAGATCATCGGGCTTGCCGTCGAACTGGCAAGCTCGGCGCTGTTCTGGTGGGCGATCTCGGTCTCGCGCAAGGCGCGGCTGCGTTTCGCGTTCGATCCGGACAATCCCGACAGCCTGGTGACCGAAGGCCCTTATCTCCATGTCCGTCATCCGTTCTACACGTCCTACATCATCTTCTGGATCGGGTGGGGCATCGCGACCTGGTCGGTGTGGGCGGTGGTGCCGGTCGCAGGTATCGTTACGATCTATGTGATCGCAGCCTTGGACGAAGAGCGAAAATTTTCGCGGACAAGGTTGGCCGGTGCCTATCAGGCCTATCGCGGACGTACCGGCCTGTTCTGGCCCCGCCTTGCCCGCAGCCGGCAGGACATGCAGCCGGCATCGGACGAAAATGGTAGGCTCTAGATGACAGGGCGGCCTGAACCAGACATAAGGATTTGCGACGATGAAGATCATTACCTGCGGCAGCGTGCCGACGATCCTTGCGCCGGAGACATATTTTACCGGCCGGGTTTTGCAGACACCGATCGTCGAGAAAGAGGCTCCGGCGCGGCTACGCGCCACGCTGGTCAGTTTCGAGCCCGGCGCCCGTACCTACTGGCACACGCATCCGCTCGGCCAGACGCTCTATGTCACGTCCGGTGCTGGTCTCGCGCAAAGCTGGGGCGGGCCAATACAGGAGATCAGGGCCGGCGACGTCATCTCCTTTGCGGCGGGCGAAAAGCACTGGCACGGCGCCGCGCCCAGATCGGCGATGACCCACATCGCCATGCAGGAGGCACTCGAGGGTGTGCCTGTCGATTGGCTGGAGAAGGTCAGCGACGAACAGTATGGCGGCTGAAACGCCTCAGACCAGCGCGGCGGTAAAGCGCTGGATGCGCGTGCAGGCCTCTTCGAGCAGAGCCTCGGACGTGGCGTAGGAGATTCGGAAGTTCGGGCCGAGGCCAAAGGCCGAGCCGAAAACAACCGCCACGCCCTCGGCCTCGAGCAGTTCCGAGCAGAAGGTTTCGTCGCTGTCGATCACGTTGCCGCTCTTGGTCTTCCTGCCGATCAGATCGGCACAGGAGGGATAGACGTAGAATGCACCTTCCGGCGACGGGCAGGTGATGCCGCGTGCCTGGTTGAGCATCGAGACGACGAGATCGCGCCGGCCCTGGAAGATCGCCTTGTTCTTCGGGATGAAATCCTGCGGGCCGTTCAGCGCTTCGACCGCCGCCCATTGGGCGATAGTGCAGGCGCCGGAGGTCTGCTGGCCCTGGATCATGTCCATCGCCTTGATCAGCGGTACCGGGCCGGCTGCATAGCCGATCCGCCAGCCGGTCATGGCATAGGCCTTCGAGACGCCGTTCATCGTCAGCGTGCGCTCATAGAGCTTGGGCTCGACCTCGGCGATGGTCTTGAAGACGAAATCGCCATAGGTCAGGTGCTCGTACATGTCGTCGGTCAGCACCCAGACATGAGGATGCTTCAACAGTACGTCGGCCAGGCTCTTGAGCTCCGCCTCGGTATAGGCGGCGCCCGAGGGGTTCGACGGCGAGTTCATCAACAGCCATTTGGTGCGCGGCGTGATCGCCTTTTCCAGAACGGCTGACGTAAGCTTGAAGCCGTTGTCGATGGACGTCTCGGCAAAGGCCGAGGTGCCGCCGCAGATCGCCACCATTTCGGGATAGCTCACCCAGTAGGGCCGCGGGATGATCACCTCGTCGCCGGGGTTCAGTGTTGCCATGAAGGCGTTGAACAGGATCTGCTTGCCACCGGTGCCCACGATGGTCTGCTCCGGCCGGTAGTCGAGATTGTTCTCGCGCTTAAACTTTTTCGCGATCGCCTCGCGCAGCGGCACGATGCCGGAGACCGGCGGATATTTCGTCTCGCCGCGGCGGATGGCCTCGATCGCGGCGTTCTTGATGTTGTCGGGGGTGTCGAAATCCGGCTCGCCCGCGCCCAGCCCGATCACGTCGCGGCCAGCGTTTTTCAGCTCGCGCGCCTTCTGCGTCACCGCGATGGTCGCGGAAGGCTTTACGCGGGAAAGGACGTCGGCAAGAAAGGCCATGAGAAATATCTCCAGAAAGGACCGGCGCGGCGAAGGCGCCGGCGCGGCGAAGGCGCCGCCGCGCCTCTCATGTCGCATCGTCTGGTCAAGCGCAAGCCCTGGCGCAAGCCTAGCGCAGGCATTGTCGAAGGAGCCAGCGCGCAATGCCGGCAACGATAAATTCATCAACCATCGGTAAAAGCTTGAACGGCAGGACCATAGCCGGTCCGCCAGTCTCGCATAGCGAGGAACCGTGACGCGCAGCATCGGGCTTGCCCATATCGTCCGCCATGATGACGGCACCGCCAGCGGTGTCTGGGGGGTCTATACGCTGCAAAGCGCGTTCCAGCCGATCTTCGCCTTCAACAAGGGCAAGCTTTCCGTCGTCGCCTTCGAGGGGCTGATCCGGCCGTTCCGCGAAGGCGAGCCGCAGCCGCCAATGACTTTCTTCAACAGCTGTCCGGCGGTCGACCGCCTGCATATCGAGGCGCTGACGCGGACGCTGCACCTTCTGAACGCCGGCGCCTGTCTGCCGCGAGACGCCTCCATCTTCATCAATTTCGATCCGTCGGTGTTCACCGACCGCAGCATCGCCGACAAGGCGCTGCACGACATGCGGCTGGTGCTGCACGAGGCCGACATCGATCCGCGCCGCGTCGTCTGCGAGGTGACCGAGCAGAAATCGGCGTCGCAGGAAACGCTCTACAATTTCGTCGAGGCGCTCAGGGGCAATGGTTTGCGCATTGCCGTCGACGACTACGGCGCCGACGAGTCCGACATCAATCGCATCAAGGAACTCAGGCCCGACATCGTCAAGTTCGATGCCGACTGGATCATGACGCTAATGGAATCCGGTGCCGGCTTTGCCTTGCTGACCGCCATGGTGACAAGCTTCGAAGAGCAAGGCATTCGTACGGTGTTCGAGGGCATCGAGACGGGCTGGCAGCTCGAGCTCGCCGAAAAGTCGGGCGCCTCGATGGTGCAGGGCTATGTGCTGGCGCGCCCCGAGCTTGCGCCGACCAGCTTTCACGTCTTCGACAAGAGCGGTCAGGCGGCCGTGGTATCGGCCGATACGGAGAAGGTGGCCACCGCCGTTTCGCCATCGAAGCGGCCGATGCGGGCCTTTGGCCGCAGGGTGATATCGTGACCGGACAAGCCGACATGCGGCGCAAGGTCGGTGAGGCGATCTTTGCCGACGAGGTCGGCATCGAATATGGCGTCTACGGCACATTCCGGCTGAGGAGCGCCTACCAGCCGGTCTTCGCGCCGCGCGGTAGGTTTCTCGCCGCCGTCGCGGTCGAGGGATTGATCGAGCCGCATCGTGCAGGCAGGCCGGTGGCGCCGCAAATCTTCTTCGAAAGCGTGCCGGCAGCGGATCGGCTGTTTGTCGAAACCATGTGCCGGGTGCTGCATTTGCGCAACTTCCGCAACATCGGCGTCGACGGGCTCGACCTGTTCTTCAACTACAATCCGCTGATCAACGATGACCCTACACGGGCGCTGGCCGAAATCAGGCTAATGACCAGGCATCTGGCGGATTTCGGCTTGCATCCCGGCATGCTGGTCTGCGAGATCACCGAGCAGGCGGCCGGCGACAAGGTGCTTGTCAGCCTGGCGCGCGAGATGCGGCGCGACGGCATCCGTATCGCCATCGACGATTTCGGTACCGGGCATTCTACCGAAGAAAGGGTCGCGCTCGTGCAGCCCGACATCGTCAAGATCGACGGCACCTGGTTCGCCGAATTCTGCCGCCATGCCGCCGCCGAGCGGTTTTTCCGGCCGCTGGTTTCGACGCTGCACGACCGTGGCGCCAAGGTGCTGGTCGAAGGCGTCGAGAACGCCACGCATCTGCGCGTCGCGCTGGATGGCGGCGTCGACCTGCTGCAGGGCTTTTACCTCGCCCGGCCGGCGCTGGCCGGCACGCTCTTCGACGAGGAGCCGCTGTCGATCGACAGGCTGCTTGGCAGGGATAGCAACGTCATCCCGTTGTTCGGCTAGGATATGTCGAGATACAAGTGATGCCGGCCTGCAAACGGCGGTTTCCTGCGCTTCCGGTGCTCACGTACCCAAAGTACGCTCCGCTCCGGTTCTCGGAACCCACCCTTCTCGGCTCGGCCTGACTTGAATCTCGACATATCCTGAAATGCATCAGCGGCGCTGATGGTTACGCCAAAACAAATCACTGGATGAAGTCGCCGCTGCCGCGATAGAGGCTGGATCAAGCCCTGAGACGGGTGGTTGCGAGCGAGGGGAGCGTCAATGAAACTCTATGGAATGATCGACAGCGGCAATTGCTACAAGCCGCGCCTGTTGATGGCCAAGCTCGGCATCGCTTTCACCAATGTCGAGGTCAGCTCGCACACCGGCGACACGCGCAAGCCCGACTATGTCGCCAAAAACCCGAACGCCATGGTGCCGCTGCTCGAACTCGACGACGGCCGCCGGCTGGCCGAATCCAATGCCATCCTGCTTTACCTCGCCGAAGGCACACGGTTCCTGCCGACCGACAGGTATGAACGCGCGCTGGCCTATCAGTGGCTGTTCTTCGAGCAATACAGCCATGAGCCTTACATCGCCGTGCGCAAGGCGCTGTTGACGTTCCCTGAAAGAGCCAGGGATGCGACGCCCGAGCGGCTGGCGCTGACGCTGGAGCGCGGCAACAAGGCGCTCGGCGTCATGGACAAGCACCTGGCCGGGAGCAGCTTCTTCGCCGGCAATGCGCTCAGCGTCGCCGACATCGCGCTCTATGCCTATACGCATACGGCCGAGATGGGCGGCTTTCAGCTCGACGCCTATCCGGCGGTCGCGGCCTGGCTGCAACGGGTCGAGGCCGACCCGGGGCATGTGCCGCTGGAGTGGCTGCCTTAGTCACGCTGGTCGCCGCTTCGCGGCTCGCTCCGGAGGTCGGGCTTGCGGCCTTCGGCTGGTGGCGTGAGTGGTCGTGCGGCTATTTCAGCAGGCGATCATATTCGGAATGGGTGCCTATCCAGAACCAGACCGGCTCGGAATTCAGTTTGGCGAAACGTCTGTTCGCCTTTGCTCTGATTAACGAGGGCAGTTTTGCGTAGGCCTCCCAAAACGAGGGAGTGGCAAAATGATTCACAGAGGCCGGGTCCGGCCGGCGCGATGATCAGCCAAGGCCTACTCGGCAAGCTTGTCCAGCCTGTCGGCCTTGACGTCGGCTTCGAACTGACGGTCCCACATGTTGGCCTGCAGCGCCTCGAACCATGCGGCAAACGCCCTCAGCTCTTCGGGGCTTAGTTCGGCAACGGATTTCTCAATCTGTTCAAGCTTGCTCATGAATTAATAGTACCACATTGGGCCAAAAACACCAAAGTGGGAGCATAGGCCCAAGGCGGCGGTTCACTGGAATCCAGACAGCAAAAAGGCGGGACAAAATCCCGCCTTCCCATGCTTGGTAGCCTGATCGGGAGCGTTTTGGCCGGGCCGGCAGCAATCTGCTGCTTCGGCTTGTCGGGGTCTGTCGCTCCGGCGCGCTTCTCGCGCGACTGTCAGTACATCCGTGACTTGCCGCGCGCCCCGGGCTATCGCCCGGCGCGCGCCGGGCAAAATCAGGCTGCCTTGCTCAGAGATCCAGCGGACGACTTGCCAGTGCGGCGGTCCTGCTCGATCTCGAAGTTGATCTTCTGGCCTTCGACCAGGGTCGACAGTCCAGCACGCTCGACTGCGGAGATGTGGACGAAAACGTCCGCGCCGCCGCTGTCAGGCTGAATGAAGCCGAAACCCTTGGTGGAATTAAACCACTTGACCGTACCTGTTGCCATTTCGATAGTCCTTTACGTTTGCTTTAGTTTGACTGGACCGAAACCCAGCCGGTTTGTATCGAGATTTTGGAGATAGAACGTCAGCAAACGCGAATATCGCGAGGCCCGGATCGATCGGCCGAAATATCAATGGACCGCATATAATATGCTTTCGTGCGAAAAACAAGACGGGGCGGAAAATGGCGCCGCGGTAACGCTGCCCAACCGCCGCCCAATCGCGTGAGAGCGTCGTCGTTGCGCGCCTGACGTGGGAGGATCGCGCCGGCTTGGGGCGCGATCGGGTTTTGGGGAGAGGGGCCATGAAAATCGTTCTGCTTGCCGCTTGCCTGACGCTGGTGGCCGCCGAGGCGCAGGCGGTCTCGCGTTACGATCCGACCCGCATGAGCTGCGGCAAGGTGCAGGCGACGATCGCGCGCGAGGGTGCGGTCATCCTGCGCTACCGATCGGCGCGCGTGCCGGGCCTGGGGCTCTACGACCGCTACGTGCAGAGCCAGCAATTCTGCGACATCGGCGAGGTCAGGGCGCGGGCCTCAGTGCCGAGCGCCGATACGAATTCCTGCACCGTCTACAAATGCAAGCGGGTGGAGATCGACCGCCGCTTCCGCCGGCGCCTGCTTCCGGATTAGGGGTTGAGACGACGTGCCGGGATGTCGGCCTCACCTCAACATCGATAACCCTAGAACCCGAATGACACCTGCGCGGGCGGCGGCGGGCCGACGCGCACGCCTTCCATGGCCAGCATCTTTTCCTTGGTGGCCGAGCCGCCGGGTGCGGAAAAGCCGCCGATCTTGCCGCCGGCGGCAAGGATGCGATGGCAAGGGATGACCAGCGGCACCGGGTTGGCGCCGAGTGCGGCGCCCGTCTCACGCGCCAGCCCGGCATGGCCGGCGCGTTTGGCCAGTTCGCCATAGGTGGTGGTTTCGCCGAAGGCGAGTTTTCGCGCCGCGTCATAGATCGCCAGGCGGAACTCGTCGACGCCGCTGAGATCGACCGGCACGGTGGAGAAATCGACGTCCTCGCCGGCGGCATAGGCCTTGATCGAGGCGATCAGCTCGGCAACCCATTGCGGCTCGGGCTTCGCTGCCTGGTCGGCGGCGGCATGGCGCAGCAGCCGGCGCTCCACCGCTTCGCGATTGCGCTGCGGCAGGCAGAGCCGGGTCAGCCCGGCATCACTCCAGGCGATGCCCATGAAGCCGAGCACGGTTTCGAAGACCGCGTGGCCGGCGGTGGCAAGAGAGGCGTCCATGGCGTGCTCCTTTCCGGAATCCTTCGAAGTACAAATCCAGAACAATATCGCATTTCCCGGCCCGGCTCGCCACCCGAAAACCACCGTCTACCGCGGATTGCAGGGGGAAAGATGCTGGTGTAAGGACTTCTTAACACCCGACGAACCGGACCCGAGCGCCGCTTGCCAGCAAAATTCCTCTTTCCCGTCCTAGCGGCGGTGTTGGCCGTGGCCGCTCTCAGCGGTTGCACCTCGACTTCGCCGGCGACCCCGGCGCCGGCCTTCACTGAAAATGCGGCCAATACCGATGCCGGCTTCACGCTGGCGCTGCCCGACACGGTTTCGGTGCTGCCGGAACCGTCCGGCCTCGCCCAGACGGCGACGCTGCCGGTCGAGCCGGCCGCCGCCTTTGCCGGGCCGACGCCGCTTGCGGCAACTACCCCCGCCGTCATGACCGCCAATGCCCAGCCAGCCATCGCAACGGCCGCTGTCGCCATGCCGGTCACCGAACAGACCGCAGCCATGCCCGGCGTCCAGCCGGTCGCTTACACGGTGCCGCAGAACCCGGCCGCTCTGGCCGCGACCGAACCCACCGAGGGCCAGTCGAATGCCGGCGGCCGCAGCGAGATCGAGCGGCTGATCGAGAAATATTCCGCGCTTTACCAGGTGCCGGTCGATCTGGTGCGCAGCGTCGTCAACCGCGAGAGCACCTTCAACCCGAAGGCCTATAATCGCGGCCATTGGGGGCTGATGCAGATCAAGCACGCGACGGCACGCGGCATGGGCTATGACGGGCCGGCAAGCGGCCTGTTCGACGCCGAGACCAATCTGAAATATGCGGTAAAATATCTGCGCGGCGCCTGGCTGGTCTCGGGCGGCAACCCCAAGCGCGCCGACCGGCTCTACCAGAGCGGCTATTATTACGACGCCAAACGCAGGGGGATGCTGGGCGAAACCGGCCTCGGCAGCGACAGCCTGCGCCGCCGCATGCAGCCCGATGCCTGAGCCGCGTCCGCCGGCGCCAAACGACATCCGCCTGCGCAAGATCCTCGACGACACGCTTCTCGCTGCGCGCTGGCCAGAAGGGTTTTTCATGCGCGGCTTCGAAGCCGCCGATGCGCTCGCTTTGCATGCGCTGTTAACCGCCGTGTTCGATGACGGCGCCGATGGGCCGTTCGACGAATGGTGGCCGCGCATTTCGGGCGACGCGGAATTCGACCCAGCTTTGTGTTTCCTGGTCATCGACGGCAAGGGCCGGTTGGCGGGTGCGGCGCTCTGCTGGACGCGGGCTTTCGTCAAGGATCTTGCCGTCCATCCCGAGGCGCGCGGCAAGGGCATAGCCGAAGCGCTGATGCGGCATGCGTTTGCGGTGTTTCATGCGAGGGGTGCTGCGCATGTCGATCTCAAGACCAATACGGTCGAGAATGCTGCTGCGGTGCGGCTTTATCAGCGGCTGGGGATGGTTGAGGTGGACTGGGCGGGGTGAGGGGTCGGGCAGGCGCCTCGGTAAGTGCGGCGATGTTCAGCAGAGGCTGCGACGCGCGAACGTAACGGCATGGATCCTAGGTCTCCGCGACGTCGCTTCGCTCCTGCTCCGCCCTAGGATGACGAAGGTACAGTGGCATAAGGCCAATCGCGGACGTTGGAGATTGGCTGGAAACCTCCCCTCGCTTCGTCATCCTAGGGCGGAGCGAACGCGAAGCGGAGCGCAGACCCTAGGATCCATGCCGTTACCATGGCTGTGGAGCGCAGCGACCCAAAACGCCCTCATGTGATTTGACGCTGCCGCGCCGTGGCCTACCTTCGCTCGCGCGATGAGAGCGAAAAGCGCATGAAAGCAGTCCGCATCATCGTCGGCGGCAAGACGTCTATCCCGACCGCGTGCCGCCGGCCTGAATGGACGGGTTCTTCGCCGGCATCGAGCAACTCGCTTTGGTGCGGGGACTGAAGGCGTCCTTCGTCGCCTACCCCATCCTCAATGCGCTGCACATCGTGTCGATCGGCGCGTTGCTGACCAGCGTCTGGCTGATGGACCTCAGGATCCTGGGCGCCTTCCGCTCGCTGCCGCAGGCGGCGTTCGTCGCGCTGCTGCGCCGCACCGCATTGAGCGCGTTTGGCGGAGCACTTGTCACGGGCTCGCTGCTCTTTTCAGTCAGGGCGAGCGAGTATGCGGCCATGCCGATCTTTCTCGCCAAGATGACGCTGATCCTCCTCGCCGGCGCCAACTTCCTCGTCTTCATGCGCCGCGCAAAAGGCGATGACGAACCGGCCGGCGGAACCGTTGCTATCCTGGCTGTGCTTTCGCTGGTGCTGTGGACATCCGTGCTTTTCGCCGGACGGTTTATTGGGTTTCTCAACTGAGGCGAGCGGCGGCAATGTTAGCCGTTTTGGGACAGATCTCGGGCAGGTAGGGAGCGCCCTCAGGCGGATGAGCGCGAAAGAACCAGTGCTGTAGGAATCGAAGCGCTGGCGGGACAGCGCCCCCCCTCTGGCCTGCCGGCCATCTCCCCCACAAGGAGGGAGATTGGCTAATTGCCTTACGCAAAATACTCCTGCAGCGGCCTGACCTCGAGGCTCCCCGCCTTCAGCGCCGCAATAGCCTCCGCCACTGCAGCCGCGCCCGAGAGCGTCGTGTAATACGGCACCTTCTGCATCAGCGTCGCCCGGCGCAGCGACTTGGAGTCGGACACCGCTTTCTGGCCGTCCGTAGTGTTGAAGACGATCTGTACCTGGCGGTTGCGGATGGCGTCTTCGATGTGCGGGCGGCCTTCCAGCACCTTGTTTATTTTCTCCGCGGCGACGCCGTTTTCGGCGAGGAAGCGCGCGGTGCCAGACGTGGCGAGCACCTTGAAACCCTGGCCGGCGAGGCGCTTGACCGCCGGCAATATGCCTTTCTTGTCCTCGTCGCGGACCGAGACGAACAGAGTGCCGGCGCGGGGGAGATCAACACCCGCCCCGAGCTGGCTCTTGGCGAAGGCCAGCGCGAAGTCGCGGTCGAGGCCCATGACCTCGCCGGTCGAGCGCATTTCCGGGCCGAGCAAGATGTCCACACCGGGGAAGCGGGCGAAGGGGAAGACGGCTTCCTTGACGGCGATGTGGCCGGGATTGCGCGGGTCGGGCATGGCCCCGTAATGGGCGAAGGCGTGTTCCAGACTCTCGCCGGCCATGATGCGGGCGGCGATTTTCGCGATCGGCCGGCCGATGGTCTTGGCGACGAAGGGCACGGTGCGCGACGCGCGCGGGTTGACCTCCAGCACATAGACGGTGCCATCCTTGATCGCATATTGCACGTTCATCAGGCCGCCGACATTGAGCGCGCGGGCAAGGGCCGCCGTCTGGCGCTCGAGCTCGTCGACGAGCTCCGAGGGCAGCGAGTGCACCGGCAGCGAGCAGGCACTATCGCCGGAATGGATGCCGGCCTCCTCGATGTGTTCCAATATGCCGGAGACGTAGGTCGACCTGCCGTCGCAGAGACAGTCGACATCGACCTCGATGGCGCCTGAGAGATAGGTGTCGAACAGCAGCGGGTTCTTGCCGAGCAGCGTGTTGATCTGGCCGGTCTTGTCGTTGGGGTATTTCTGCTTGATGTCCTCCGGCACCAGGCCGGGCACGGTGTCGAGCAAATAGGATTGCAGCATGCTCTCGTCGTGGATGATCTGCATGGCGCGGCCGCCGAGCACATAGGACGGGCGCACGACCAGCGGGAAGCCAAGCTCGCCGGCGACGAGGCGGGCCTGCTCGACCGAATAGGCGATGCCATTCTTCGGCTGGCTGAGGCCGAGCTTGTGCAAGAGCTTCTGGAAGCGGTCGCGGTCCTCGGCCAGATCGATCATATCGGGCGAAGTGCCGAGGATCGGGATGCCGGCCTTCTCCAGTGCATCGGCGAGCTTCAGCGGCGTCTGGCCGCCGAACTGGACGATGACGCCGACCAGCTCGCCCGAGGCCTGCTCGGCGCGCAGGATTTCCAGCACGTCCTCCGGCGTCAGCGGCTCGAAATAGAGCCGGTCGGAAGTGTCGTAGTCGGTCGAGACGGTTTCGGGGTTGCAGTTGACCATGATCGCCTCGAAGCCGGCGTCGCGCAGCGCAAAGGCGGCGTGGCAGCAGCAATAGTCGAACTCGATGCCCTGGCCGATGCGGTTGGGGCCGCCGCCGAGGATGACGACTTTTTTGCGCGAAGACACCTGCGCCTCGTTGGCCAGCGCGCCGGCAAAGGGCACCTCATAGGTCGAATACATGTAGGCAGTGGGCGAGGCGAATTCGGCGGCACAAGTGTCGATGCGCTTGTAAACCGGATGAACGTCGAGCTTGTCGCGAATCTTCTGGATCTCTTCCACGTCCTTCTTGACTAGGGACGCGAGGCGGGCGTCGGAAAAACCCATCGCCTTCAGCATGCGTAGATTGGCGGCGTCCTGCGGGATGCCGTGCTCGCGGATGCGATCCTCCATGGCGAGAATGCCGGCGATCTGTTCGAGGAACCATGGGTCGATCTTGCACATTGCGTGCACGTCTTCCAGCGAGGTGCCCATGCGGATCGCCTGCGCCACCATGCGCAGCCGGTCCGGCGTCGGTGTGCCGAGCGCGGCGCGGATAGCGTTGCGGTCATCGACATGGCTGGCCGGCGCGTTCCCGTGGCCGATGCCGGGGATCTCGATCTCGTCCAAACCGGTCAGCCCGGTTTCCAGCCCGCGCAGTGCCTTCTGCAGCGATTCCTGGAAAGTGCGGCCGATGGCCATGACCTCGCCGACCGATTTCATCGAGGTGGTCAGCACCGGCTCGGCGCCGGGGAATTTCTCGAAGGCAAAGCGCGGAATCTTGGTCACGACATAGTCGATGCTCGGCTCGAACGAGGCCGGCGTCGCGCCGCCGGTGATGTCGTTCTCCAACTCGTCCAGCGTGTAGCCGACGGCGAGCTTGGCGGCGATCTTGGCTATGGGAAAACCGGTCGCCTTGGAGGCAAGCGCCGACGAGCGCGAGACGCGCGGGTTCATCTCGATGACCACCAGGCGGCCGTCCGCCGGGTTGACGGCGAACTGCACGTTGGAGCCGCCGGTCTCGACGCCGATCTCGCGCAGCACCGCGATCGAGGCGTTGCGCATCATCTGGTACTCTTTGTCGGTCAGCGTCAGGGCAGGGGCGACGGTAATGCTATCGCCGGTGTGCACGCCCATCGGGTCGATGTTCTCGATCGAGCAGACGATGATGCAGTTGTCGGCCTTGTCGCGGACAACCTCCATCTCATACTCCTTCCAGCCGAGCACGCTCTCCTCGATCAGCACTTCGGTGGTCGGCGAGGCGTCGAGGCCGGACTGGACGATCTCGAAGAATTCGGCGCGGTTATAGGCGATGCCGCCGCCGGTGCCGCCCATGGTGAAGGAGGGGCGGATGATGGCGGGTAGGCCGACATGGTCGAGCGCTTGTGCTGCGATCGCCATGGCATGGCTGATGTAGCGCTGCTTGCGGTCGCCTTCACCGAGGTTCCAGCTGGTCTCCAGCGCATCGAGCGCGGCATCGAGATTTTCGGGCTTTTCGGCCTTCAGCGCGGCGCGCTCGGCCTCGTGTGTCTTGCGGTCGGCATTCTTGACGTCGGTGGCGTTGGCCAACATTGACTTCGGCGTTTCCAGGCCGATCTTGTTCATCGCCTCGCGAAACAGCGCGCGGTCCTCGGCCTTGTCGATGGCGTGCGCGTCGGCGCCGATCATCTCGACCTGATAGCGGTCGAGCACGCCCATGCGGCGCAGCGACAAAGCGGTGTTGAGCGCAGTCTGGCCGCCCATGGTCGGCAGCAGCGCATCGGGCCGCTCCTTGGCGATGATCTTGGCGACAACTTCCGGCGTGATCGGCTCGATATAGGTGGCGTCGGCCAGTTCCGGGTCGGTCATAATGGTGGCCGGGTTGGAATTGACCAGGATGACGCGAAAACCTTCCTCTTTGAGCGCCTTGCAGGCCTGGGTGCCGGAATAGTCGAACTCGCAGGCCTGACCGATGACGATGGGGCCGGCCCCGATGATCAGGATCGACTTGATGTCGGTGCGTCTTGGCATGTCGAGGGTCCGTTCGGCGGGCGGCTTGCACAAAAAGCCGGACGGGATGACCCGGCCGGTTGTGCTCGCGATTCTGGTATCAGGCTAGGAGGGCCTTATAGGGAAGAGTTTTGCCGGATGTAACCCCGAAAATGAGGCAGTAGGGCAGTAGGCAGTAGGGCAGAGGTTCGAGCGCCCTTTAAACATATTGCCCTACTGCCTTATTCCCCTAACCCAGCCAACTGATCCGTGATCTCGAAGCGTTCGGACACGCCGACGCGGATGATGTTGAGGCTGCCCTCACGGGTGAAGCGGAATTCGCCGGGTGCGTCCGCACCGGCCGGCTTGCCGGCCTTGAAGCTGATGATGCGCGTGCCGCCGTCGGGCCAGGTCACGGTCACGTCGATCTTGTCGCCGGAGCGCACGACGCCTGCCTTGCAGCTGGTCATCGGCTGGCCGAGATAGCGCGCGCAGGGAATGACGTTGCCGGCACCGGGGACCGGTGTCCCCGGCGGCTGCAGCCGCGCAACGGTCTGTGCGTCGGGCGGAGGCGCCGCGCTGGCCGCGCCGAAATTCCGGATGGAGTCCGCAGCCGCAGGCGCCGATCCATCGACCTGTCCAGTCGAGGGACCGGTCAGCGCCAGGCGGTAAGCATCCTCGATCGCCGCCCTGCCGATCGCATCAGCGGAGTTCAGCGTCTTTTCGGGACCCGTTGCGCCCAGGCGGGTTGTCAGATCGGGCAGCGGTTGAGGCGCAGGGCTCTCCGTATTGGCCGCTGCCGGCGGTGTCACTTGCCGGGGATTGATGGGGTCGAGATAGCGCGCCGGAGCCCATCCACTCAGCTTCGGGTCGTCAATGTCTTGGACATTGCACCACTTGTAGCCGTTGACGTCGCCGCAGCCGAGATTCTTCACGCTCGAACCACTCGGCAGCCGTGCCGCGATCTTGCCCATGGCCGATGCCGTGGCGCGCACATTCAGGAGGTCATCCGGAGCGAGACCCGTCACAATCGAGATGATGGGCTCCGGCTCCTGGCCGTTGGCCGACAGCTGCGCCAGCATCAGCGGAGCGGCAATCACCGCAAGCAGCGTCGTCGGGAGTGTTACTGTGCGCCTAGTCATCTGCCATGGGCGGTAGGTTCGATTGCCGAAGGCGCGGCCAGGCACGAAAGCGCCATCGCCCGCCAGCCGGTTTTTATAGGCGACGAGACACCGCTGTGTAAGCCCGAAAAGGCGCCGCCTGTTGAATCGCGACCAGGCCACTTCCGTAAACTACAGCCGGCAAAATATTGCGCATTTCATGTAGATATGTACTCTCCTAAGTAAGGTTGAGGAGGGCAAGATGGTCGACCTTGAAATATTTGCGCAAGTGGAAAACATAGTTCGCCAGCGTATCAAGAAAACGCGCGCCGAAATTGAGGCTTCACTTGGTCACATCGCCAACGGCAATCCGCTGGCCGCCGAACAGACCCTCTCCAGGCGGCTCGACAGGTTGCAGGTAAAGGCGTCGCTCAGCCGCACCGAAGCGGAGATGATATCGGCAGCAATCGACATGAGGTCTGCCGGGGAAAGAAAGGCCGCCGCTAAACAGCCAGGACCGGAGGCAATTCTCGGCCCAACGCTCGATTTCATCGGGGTCGCATTTCTGGAGCGTGGGCGCCGTGCGGCCGATGCGGTTGGCCGCGTTGCCTTTCTCAACGGCAATCCACAAGGATCGGGTTTTCTGGTCGGGCCAAGGCTGTTCCTCACAAACAACCATGTGATTTCGTCGTCGGCGGATTCCCGGCGCTTCCAGGTCCAGTTCGACTATGAGCAGGACGGTGCGAATGCCGTGCGTACGCCGACGACGTTCCTGTTCGATCCTGAATCCTGTTTCGTGACCGATAGCATAGAAGGTCTGGACTATACGCTGATCGGGGTCGGCGAGCGGAGCTCCGGTCCAAAGGAACTGGGGGAGTTCGGTTTTATCTCGCTGTCGGACGCGCGCGACAAGCATATGCTTGGCGAAATCGCCAACATCGTTCAGCACCCCGATGGCCGCTTCAAGGAACTGGTGCTGCGTGAAAACCGGCTGGTGGCCCGCGACGAAACGGTTCAAGTGCTGCACTATGTCGCCGACACCGAACAGGGTTCGTCCGGTTCACCGGTCTTCAACAACGAATGGGAGCCTATTGCCCTGCATCATTGGGCCGGGCCGTTCCACGAGGTGACGGGCATAGGTGGCTATGCGCTTACGCGCGAGATCAACGAAGGCATACGGATCAGCGCCATCGTTGACGATCTCGGCGCTAGAAAGTCCAGGCTGCCGGGCTCCTCGGCGTCGGCGGTTTCGCAAGCTCTGGCGATTTGGGCCGGCACGCCGCGCATGATGGACGAGACAGTTCGGCTGAACGCCGACATTCGCGAAGATGTGCCGGACAGGCCGGTGCAGCGGCCGGAACCGGATCGCAGTCCGCCGGCGACGAGACACAACGCCGATGGCTCGGTCACCTGGACTTTTCCCGTCGAGATAAATGTCCGGGCGCCGTTGATTGACCGCGACGGAGGCGATGCGAGACGAAACGACGGCAAAGGTCCAGCAAGCGAACCCGCGAAGGTGGCCATCGCCGAGGCCGCAGGTTGGAAAACAGAGGATTTCGACGATCGTGGAGGGTATGAGCCCGGCTTCATACCGGGCTTTGTCCTGCCGATGCCGACGGTTGCCGATTCACCCTACCGGTTGGCCAAAAACCTTCTTGCCAAACCGGGCGAGGACCCACACGAATTGCGCTACCATCATTTTTCGATCTTGATGAACGCCGATCGCCGGCTTGCCTTCGTCACTGCCTGCAATATCGATGGATCCCGCACCAAGGCGGTCAATCGTGAGGACAAGACGGTCATCGACATCCCGTCGCTTGTCGAATTGGGGGTGGAGTCGATTTCCGGTTCGGAAGCCAGCGATGCTTTCCGGCCCGATCGCCGCATCGACCTTGGCGAGCAGATGACCCAGGAATTCTATTCGAGCCAGAATGTGCCTGGATTTCCCGTCGCAAAATCCAAGGAACGAATAGCTCGAATGTTCCAGAAGGGCCATATTACACTTCGCGGCGACCCTGCATGGGGGGTGGATCAGGAGGCGGTCGCGGCAGAACGCGACACGTTCTTTTATACCAATGCTGCGCCGCAAGTAGGCTTCTTCAATCAGGGAAGCTCGCTCGACCATCCCGGCTCCAAGGGGAAACTGAGATGGCGCGCGGTGGAAACCTATGTGCTGCGCAACGCCTATACGACGCGAGGCCGTGTCACGGTGTTTGCCGGGCCAGTGTTCCGCGAGGACGATCCTCCCTACCGCTTCGACAGCCACGTTCCGCTGAAGTTCTGGAAGATCGCGCTGTGGTCCGATCAAGCTGGCCTGCACGCCATCGCGCTGCTGGCGGACCAGAAGCCGGTCTTGGAAGTGATGCCCGAAGCGTTCGGCGCCGAGGTATTCGACGACCCGCTTGAAATTGCCAGGGTATCGGAGTTCCTTTCGACGGTGGGCGAGATTGAAGAGCTGACCGGCCTGAACTTTGGCCAGCAGGTGCGCGACGCCGACATTCGGGCCGGTTCCGAATCAGTTCCGGCACAGACCTTTAACCCAACGCAACTGGCGCCAAAGCCGTCACGGCCAAAGGCTTCATCGCCCAAGAGTTCGATGCCCAAGACTTCGACGCCCAAGACTTCGGCGGCCAGCACCCGACGTCCTGCCAAGCGATCGAAGCGATCGGCGTCTGACAACTGAAGATTGGACCAGTCGCGGCCGCTTGCAGCGCGGTCATCCGTTCGGCCGGATGTAACCGCGATTCACCCTGGCATGAAGCCGGTGCGCAGCGCGTGAGCCCATTCGGGCCGTCCCGCCTGTTCGGCCTGATGCGCCGCCGCCTCATGGTCATAGTCTACGGCGATTGCTTCGAAACGATCGGGATGCAAGTCGATGATGCCGTAGCGGGCGTGCGGCGAACCCTGTTCGGAGACATGCGCCGGTGTCGTATCGTCGTGATAGGCCGGGCAGCCGATGCTGCCCGGGTTGAAGATGACCGGACCGCCGGGAATGCGGATCAGCTCGCTGCGGTGGCTGTGGCCGCAAAGCATGATGCGGCAGGCGGGATCGACCGCGCCGAGACGCCGCTCGATGGCGGCCAGCGGCGCGCGGACCAGCCGGCCGTCGACTATCGCGTCGGTCAGGTATTTTTCGTCGTGGTCGGGCCGGGCGTGGAAGGCGAGTATGCCGTTCGCCACCTCCAGCGTGACGGGCAGCGCAAACAGCGCCTCGCGCTGGCCTGCCGTCAGCCGTTCGTGCGCGTAGCGGTCGGACGGCCACATGGTCTCGTCGCCGGCGTCGCGGGCAACGCGACGGTCGTGGTTGCCGCGCACCGTCGGCAGGTCGAGCGCTTCGAGCCGCTCCATAGTCTCGCGCGGCCAGAGCGGGCCGGAAACGCAATCGCCGAGATTGACGATGAGGTCGGCCCCGCCACGCTGGCGCAGATCATCGAGCACGGCGTCGAGCGCCAGGACATTGCCGTGGATGTCGGCGAGGACAGCAATGCGCATGGGAGGCTCCGTTAATTGGAATGGTCGGGAGGGCGGGTGAAGCTACTTTGCTCGACTCGCGAAGCGAGCGAGAGCGGAACCCAGCTTCGGGTCGTTCAGGCGCGGACTTCGATCTCGTGGCCGCCGATTGCCGGCAACGATGGATCGTCGCCGGCCGCGGCAATGACGCTGTCGAGCAGGCCCGGGAAGCGGCGGTCGAGATCGTCACGGCGCAGCGTGATCAGCCGGCTGGTGCCAACCGCCTCGGTCCGGGTGACGCCGGCCTCACGCAGCTTGGCCAAATGGTAGCTCAGATTGGTCTTCGAGGCGAAGTCGAGGAACCGGCTGCAATTCAGCGGCACGCCCTCCTTGCTCGCGAGATAGCGCACGATGGCCAGCCGCGTCGGATCGCCGAGCACGGCAAGCACGTTCGGCAGGCTGATCTGGTCGGCGGTGGGATGGGGCAAGGTCATGCCCAGGAATTAAGCGCATTCGGAGCCGATTTCAACGCATCTCCTCTCGTGGCCGATGGACACATAGTTTCGTCCCGTCGCCCAGTCCTGACACCGGGCTGTCAGTATGGTTCGGCTATTTTGCGGCGGCTTTATTGACATCATGCCCTATTATGTCCAATTGTTCAATAACCTTTGAACTAAGGAAATTGCCATGGATAAGCGCCTCATCTGGCTTGCGCTCGGATCGTTCACGATTTCGACCGAAGGTTTCGTCATCTCCAGCCTTTTGCCCGATATTGCAAAGGATGCCGCCATCTCCGTTCCGCTCGCCGGCACGCTGATCACCGCGTTTGCGCTCGCCTACGCCATCGGCACGCCGATCCTGGCAACGCTAACCGGCGAATGGGACCGTCGCCGCGTCATCCTATGGACGCTGGTGTTCTTCGTGTTGGGCAACGTCGCCGCGGCGCTGAGCTCCTCCTTCGAATTGCTGTTGATCGCGCGCATCGTCATGGCGCTGTCGTCAGGCCTGTTTGCGGCGACCGCACAGGGAACGGCCGTTGCGCTTGTCGACGACCATCATCGCGCCCGCGCCATTGCCGTGGTGGTCGGCGGCACCACCGTGGCGGTCGCGGTCGGCGCGCCGCTTGGCGCGCTTGTCGCGACTGTCGCCGGCTGGCGCGGCACCTTCTTTGCCATTGCCGGCCTTGGCGCGCTCGCCGGGGCGATCCTGTGGTACCGGCTGCCGCGCGGCATCGTCGGCACCAGGCTTCCGCTCCGGATGCGGCTGGCAGCGGCACTTCGCCCCGGCGTCATGCCTATCCTGGTGACGACCATCCTGGCCCTGATCGGCGCCTTCACCGTCTTTGCCTTTGTCGCACCGCTCGCCATAGAAGGCGGCGGCCTAAGCCCGATCGCGCTTCCCGGAATGCTGCTCGCCTTCGGCGTTGGCGCGGTCATCGGTAATATCGGCGGCGGGCAGGCCGCCGATCGTTTCGGCGCGACGCGCACCGTCTGCTGGTCGCTGGCGCTGAGTGCCGCCATGCTGGTCACGTTTTCGCTGATTCCGATGTTCCTGCCGCGCGAGATCGCCGGGCCGTCGCTGATGGCGATGATGGTGCCGTGGGGCATCGTCGGCTGGGCATTCCCACCGGCGCAGGCCAGCCGCATCATCAAGCTGGCGCCCGATGCCGCGCCGATAGTGCTGTCGCTGAACGCTTCGGCACTCTATCTCGGCGTCGCACTGGGTGCCGGGGTCGGCGCCGCGGTGCTGCGCTATGGCGCACCGGCCGACCTCGGCGTGGTCGCGGCGGCATTCCCGATCATTGGTCTGGGCGTGGTGCTGGCGGGCCACCTGGCAGTGCGTCCGGTGGCGATGCCTGCCGAATAAGGCTGTTACCAAAGCTTGGCTGCCGGCCGCCGATAGTTCAAGTCGCGGCCGGCGGTGCGTCAAAATCCAGCGCGGCGATTTCGTCCAGCGCCACTCGCAGGCTTGCCGCCCGCTCTTTTCCAAACATCTCCTCGAAGCGCTGCTGGGCTACGCGCCACAGTTGGTCTTACGCTGTCCGCCACATCGGAATGATGGAGGCGGCGAGCAGCAGGCCAAGTACGGCGTTGAGCATGCGCCACTGCCGCTCGGTTCGCAGCAACCGGGCGAGCAGCGTGCCCGCCACGCACCACGCCGCCAGCGATAGGGTCGCTGCAAGACCGAAGACTGTGCCGAGCAGCAAGGCGAGCTGCAGCGGCCCGTTGGCGAGCGCGGCAAAAGATGCCGCCGCTCCCAGCCCCATGGCCCAGCCCTTTGGGTTCATCCATTGCAGGCCGGCGCCGTCGAAAAAGCTGTTCGGCTTTGCCATGGCCACGTCCAGATCGGGCGGACCGCTGCGGCCGATCTTGAGGGCAAGCCACAACAGATAGAGGGTACCGGCCATTTTCATTGCCACCTGCAAAGAAGGGACGGCGGCCAGCAGACCAGCGAGACCGGCAGCCCCTGCCGCAGCCACCGTGGCCAGCCCGGCCGCACTCCCGGCCATCAGCGGGATAGAGCGGCGAAAACCGAACTGCGCGCCGGACGCCGTCGACAAGGTCGTGGCCATGCCAGGCGTTGAGGTTGAGACCAGCGCGAATACGACGAGGGGAAGGACGGTTTCAAACATGCTGCTTCCTTTGAAGCCTACACGGTAGGCTGTTTGGCTCATCAGTAAATGCAATGTTTGCTATGACGTGCATTAGCAAATATAATGGCCAAATGCTCCGCAACCTCGATACTGCCCTGGTTCGAACCTTCGTCACCGTTGCCGACAAGGCCAGCATGACGGCGGCGGCCAACGCGCTGCATTTGACGCAGGGTGCCGTCAGCCAGCAGATCAAGCGTTTGGAAGAGGTTCTCGGCTGCAGCCTGTTCGACCGCGATCGGCGCGGATTGCGATTGACCCGCTCCGGCGAGCGATTGTTCGGCAAGGGCAAGCGCCTGCTTTCCCTCAATGACGAGATCCTGGCGGAGATGGCGGGCGATGCGGTTGCCGGTCAGGTGCGACTCGGCGTGCCGTACGACCTTGTCGGCACCTTGCTTGCGCCGGTGCTGAAGGCCTATGCCGAGGCCTATCCGCAGGTCGAGATCTCGCTTGTCTGTGCTTCGTCGCCGGAGTTGGCTGCGGCCTTGACGACCGGCACGATAGAGCTGGCGGTGATCGAGGAGCCGATCGGTCGGTCGGCCGGCGAATGCCTTGTAGTCGATCGGCTGGTCTGGGTCGGCGCCAAAGGCGGCGCAGCCCGCCGCAAGCGCCCCTTGCCGGTTTCGATGGTCGCCGAGACCTGCGCGTTCCGCCCGGTGGTGCTGGAGGCGCTTAACGAGCGTGGGCTGGAATGGCGCACCGTCTTCGAAAACGGCAGCATCGATGCGACGACAGCGACGGTGCGTTCGGACTTGGCGGTCACCACCTGGTTGGCGTCGACCGTGCCTGCCGACCTCGACATTTTGGCCAACGATCCGGAGCTGCCGTCATTGCCGAATTTTTCGATCAATCTGCATTTGCCGAAGCACGGCGTCGCGCCGGCTGCACTGGCATTCGCGGGCAACCTCCGCGACGGGTTGGCACGGTGGCGAGAGGCGGCTTAAAAAATAGCAAAAAGGACGGCCAGTGTTCAGCCGTCCTTGATCGCCACGCAGCATCTACTTCCAGTTCTTGCGCCGCTCGATCTCGGCTTCGGACGGCTGCTCGGTGGCAAAGGACCCGCTCTTGATCTCGCCGGAGCGTTCATAGCTCGCCATCAGGACGCCGGTGGTCGATGCCTGCGAACGGGTCAGCTTGAACGCGGCGGGGATGGTGCCGCTGCCGAACAGTTTTTTGCCCTTGCCCAGCACCAGCGGGAAAATCAGCAGGCTGATCTCGTCGATCAGGTCATTGGCGAGCAAGGTCTGGATCAGCTCGCTCGATCCCTGGATGAGCAGGTCCGGGCCGTCCTCCTGCTTCATCCGGCGCAACGTCGCCACGACATCGCCGCCGAGCGGCTGGCTGTTTTGCCAAGACAGCGTATCCGGCCTGTGCGTCGCCACATATTTCGTAACGGCGTTGAAGCTGTCGGCGATTGGACCGCTCTTCTGGTACGGCCAATGGGCGGCGAAGATGTCGTAAGTCTTGCGGCCGAGAAGCAGCGCGAACGGTTTTGAAAACGTCTCGCCCATGGCGGCGCCCATCACGTCGTCCCAGTAGTGAAACGTCCAGCCTCCGAAGTTGAAGCCGCCGACAGGGTCCTCTTGCGGCCCGCCGGGCGCCTGCATGACGCCATCGAGGCCGACGAATGTTGCGGCGATGATCTTCCTCATCGGAGCTCCCTTTCCCTGATCCGTGCCGTCATGGCCGGACTTCGAGCCAAGGACGGGCGAACGGACATTTGTCCGACAGCGGTCGGCAAATTTCCAGGGCTGGAAGGGAGATGACTGCCGACCTTGTTGCGTCGGTTTGGAGAAGAGAAACGCTCAGCCCAGACCGACGACCGTATCGTAGAGCAGCTTGAAGTTGAGCACCAGGATGATCCCGGCGACCACCCAGGCCAGCACGGCGACGGCGCGCGAAATGGCGAAATTACCCATCTTGCGCTTGTCCGAGACGAACTGCACCAGCGGCACGACAGCGAAGGGAAGCTGCATCGACAGGATCACCTGGCTGAAGACCAGCAACTGGCCGGTGCCCTTCTCGCCATAGAGCGCGGTGACCACCACCACCGGGATGATGGCGATGCCGCGCGTCAGCAGGCGGCGCGCCCATTGCGGGATGCGCAGCCGCAAGAAGCCTTCCATCACGATCTGCCCGGCGAGCGTCGCCGTGACCGTCGAATTCATGCCAGAAGCAAGCAGCGCCACCGCAAACAGGATGGAAGCGATGCCGAGGCCGAGCAGCGGCGACAGAAGCTCGAAGGCCTGGCCGATCTCGGCGACGTCATGATGACCGGTGCCGTGGAACGCCACCGCCGACACGATCAGGATGGAGGCATTGACGAACAGCGCCAGTATCAGTGCGATAGTCGAGTCGGTCGTCGCCCATTTGATGGCGTCGCGCTTGCCGCGATCGGTGCGCTCATAGGCGCGGGTCTGCACGATCGAGGAGTGCAGGTAGAGATTGTGCGGCATCACCGTGGCGCCGATGATGCCGATGGCGATGTAGAGCATGGCCGGATTGGTGACGATCTCGGACGACGGCACGAACATGGCGTGCAGGATAGAGCCGACCGGGGGCGCGGCGGCAAAGATCTGAATGGCGAAGCAGCCGAAGATGATAATCAAAAGCGCTATGATGAAGGCCTCGAGGAAGCGGAAGCCCTTGTTCATCAGCAATAGCAGCAGGAAGGCATCGAGCGCGGTGATGATGGCGCCGCCGATCAGCGGAATCCCGAACAGCAGTTGCAAGGCGATCGCCGTGCCAATGACCTCGGCCAGGTCGCAGGCGATGATGGCTAGTTCGCAAGCGACCCAAAGCATGAAATTGACCGGCCGCGGGTAATAGGCGCGGCACGCCTGCGCAAGGTCGCGGCCGGTGGCGATGCCGAGCCGGGCGGCGAGCGCCTGCAGCAGGATCGCCATCAGGTTCGACAACATGATGATGAACAGCAGCGTGTAACCGAACTGGGCGCCGCCGGCGAGGTCGGTCGCCCAATTGCCCGGATCCATGTAGCCGACCGAAACCATGTAGCCCGGCCCCATAAAGGCGAACAGCCGGCGAAACCAGATCCCCGAATGCGGCACCGCGATCGTGGCGTTGACTTCGCGAAGGCTGGGCTGTTCGTCGTCCTCCGGGCGGGCAAATCGCCACATGGACCGGGGGGCTGAGGTGGCTTCGGCTTCCGACATGAAATGGCTTTCCACTGGAGCGATCGACGTTGTTCCGTTATCTATGCCACGGCTGAACATTATGCAATATGCTATATTTCATTGTTCGTGCTTTTTCGTTGTTGCCGCTTGACGGTGCGGCCGGAACGGCGGTGAACGCCGGTTGCGCCGGCCACCGAATGGAAATAAACGGCCAGAACCAATACGGTTCCGTGTTATGACTGCAATGTCGATTCAAACTGCCGGGAGGAGCGCGTATTGGCGCTGAAGAAAAGACCGGTTCCTCGCGAAAAGCCTCTGCCTGATGCAGAAATCCACTCGGAAGGTTTCCGGCAGACGCGCGAAGCGCGCCGCAGCGCGCTGGTCGAGGATTATGTCGAGCTCATCGCCGACCTGATCGAGGACGGTAACGAGGCGCGCCAGGTCGACATCGCGGCACGGCTCGGCGTCGCTCAGCCGACGGTGGCGAAAATGCTGACGCGGCTGTGCGCCGACGGGCTGGTCTCCCGAAAGCCCTATCGCGGCGTGTTCCTGACCGATGCCGGCCGCAAGGTTGCGGAAGAGAGTCGCATTCGCCACCAGACCGTAGAGGCCTTCCTGCGCTCGCTCGGCGTCAGCGCCGAGACGGCGCGCATCGACGCCGAAGGCATCGAGCACCACGTCAGCGCCGAGACGCTCGAAGCTTTTCGCAAAGCAATAATCGCCGCCCGCTGAAAGGCACGGGCCAGCGCATTTCGTCGCGCCCATCGCCCCTACAAGCGGCTTGGATGCTAGACCTTGCGACCTCCAAGTCACAGCAGACAAGCGCCAGCAAGTGTTGCCTGTTGGCACGAAAAACACTGTGACTTGGCGTAACCGTTGGGATAATTGTTTGCTGGTGGGAACCGGCCAGGACATCGGCGGGTTGACTGGAAACGTGCATCGTGGGGAGTTGTCATGCTCTGGAGAGGCCGCCGTCAAAGTGACAATGTCGAGGACGAGCGCGGCCAGAGCGGCGGGCTTGGCGGCGGGCCGGGGCAGTTTCGCATTCCGATCGGCGGTCGCGCCGGCGGCGGCATGTCGGGCATCATCATCGTAGGGTTGATTATCCTGGCGGGTTGGTATTTCGGCTTCGACCCGAGTCAGATCCTCGATGACAGCGGCTTGCAGCCCGGTGGCGGCGGCCAGATCACCGACAATAGCGGCGGGCAGGGCGGCGGCACCGGTGCGCCGGCGTCCGACGAGATGAAGCAGTTCGTGTCGACGGTGCTGGCCGAAACCGAGGACACCTGGACCGGTATTTTTCAGTCCGAGGGCCTGACCTATCAGGATCCAAAACTGGTCCTGTTCAGCGGCGAGATCCGCTCCGCCTGCGGTTCTGCCTCGTCGGCGGCCGGACCGTTCTACTGTCCCAACGATCGCAAGGTCTATCTCGACACCACCTTCTTCCAGCAACTCGACCAGCAGTTCGGCGCCTCGGGCGATTTCGCACAGGCCTATGTTATCGCGCATGAGGTCGGCCATCACGTGCAGAACCTGACCGGCATCCTGCCCAAATTCAACCAGATGCGGCAGAATATGAGCGAGGCCGAAGCCAACCAGATGTCGGTGCAGGTCGAGTTGCAGGCCGACTGCTTTGCCGGCATCTGGGCACATTTCACCGGTCAGAAGGGCATTTTGGAACAGGGCGACATGGCGGAGGCACTGAACGCCGCCAAGCAGATCGGCGATGACACGCTGCAGAAGAAGATGCAGGGCTACGTCGTGCCGGAAAGCTTCAATCACGGCACCTCGCAGCAGCGGCAGACCTGGCTGGCGCGAGGTTTCCAGAACGGCAAGCTTTCGGACTGCGACACGTTCAACAACCCGATCTGAGCCGATGGTTTTCTCGTAATCCGAGAGACTGGATCGCAGTCAGGGGATGTCAGGACAAAAACACTCTGGCCGTTCCCTCATTGTTCCCGGCGATGTGCTCGCCTATAAGGTGTGTTCCCGTTCGCTCGGGCGGCCCGAGGAGATACCGTCGTGATAGACCCCAAAACCGCCAGGCGGGGCCTTGCGCTTGTCTTTACCACCCTGCTGCTCGACATCATCGGCTTCGGAATTATTATGCCGGTGCTGCCGGCCTATCTCAGGGAATTGACCGGCGTCGGCATCAGCGAAGCGGCTATTGAGGGCGGCTGGCTGTTCTTCGTTTATGCGGCGATGCAGTTCGTTTTCGCACCAGTGATGGGCGGGTTGAGCGACCGGTTCGGACGGCGGCCGATCTTGCTTGCCTCGGTGCTGACGTTCGCTATCGACAACCTGATCTGCGCTATCGCCTGGTCCTATTCGATGCTGTTCATCGGCCGCGTGCTGGCCGGCGTTTCCGGCGCCAGCTATTCCACGACATCGGCATTCATTGCCGATATCTCGACCGACGAAAATCGTGCGAAGAATTTCGGGCTGCTCGGCATTGCTTTCGGTGTCGGCTTCGTCATCGGGCCGGTTCTGGGCGGGTTGCTCGGCACGTTCGGGCCGCGTGTGCCGTTCTATTTCGCGGCCGGGCTTGCTTTCGCAAACTTTCTGATCGCGCTGTTTCTGTTGCCTGAAACGCTTGATAACAAGCACCGTCGCCGCTTCGAGTGGAAACGCGCGAACCCGGTCGGCACGCTCGTCCAGATGCGCAACTACGAAGGTATCGGCTGGATCGGACTTGTCTTCTTTCTGATGACGCTTGGGCACATGATGTATCCTGCGGTCTGGTCGTTCGTCTCCAGTTATCGCTATGGCTGGAGCGAACAACAGATCGGCTTCTCGCTAGGCGCCTTCGGCCTGTGCGGGGCGATCGTCATGGCGACAGTCCTGCCGCGCGTGATCCTCAAGCTTGGCGAGTGGAAGACGGCGGTAATCGGTCTGACATTTACCGCACTCAGCGCCTTCGGCTACGCCTTCGCGTCACAAGGCTGGATGATCTATGCAGTGATCGCCATCGGATGTCTCGAGGCATTGGCCGACCCGCCGCTCAGAAGCCTGGCGGCCGCCAAGGTGCCACCTTCCGCCCAAGGCGAACTCCAGGGCGCGATGACCTCGATCTTCTCGATCACCTCGATCATCACACCGCTGCTTTATACGGCGATCTTTTCCTGGTTCACGGGGCCGAGCGCGCGCGTGGTTTTCGGCGGTGCCCCGTATCTGCTCGGCGCGATTTTCCTCACGCTGGCCGTCATCGTCTTCGTCACCAGGGTGGCCAAGCCGACGCCGAAGAAAGTCAAACGCATGCACGCGCAGGAAGCTGTGACGGACGGGGCTTGATCGGCGCCGGGAGCCCGGCTGGCGCCGTCAGTCAAATCCGTTTTTAGCATGTGCTAAACGCGCTCGGCCAGTGCCGGCTCGCCGCGCTTTTCGCGGATGAGATTGACGAAGCGGCGAAACAGATAGTGCGAATCCTGCGGGCCGGGCGAGGCTTCGGGATGATGCTGGACCGAGAAGACCGGCTTGCCCGTGAGCGCGATGCCGCAATTCGAACCATCGAACAGCGAGACATGGGTTTCCTCGACGCCCATCGGCAATGAGTCGGCGTCGACGGCAAAGCCATGGTTCATCGAGACGATCTCGACCTTGCCGGTGGTGTGGTCCTTGACTGGATGATTGGCGCCGTGGTGGCCCTGATGCATTTTTGCGGTCTTGCCGCCCAGCGCCAGCGCCAGCATCTGGTGGCCGAGGCAGATGCCGAACAGAGGGATATCGGTCTTCAACAGATCTTGGATGACCGGAACGGCGTAGTCGCCGGTGGCTTCCGGATCGCCCGGGCCGTTGGATAGAAAAATCCCGTCGGGCAGCATCGCCAGGATCTCCTCGGCGCCGGTTTTTGCCGGCACCACAGTGACCTTGGCGCCGAGGCCGGCCAGCAGGCGCAATATGTTGCGCTTGACGCCGTAGTCGACGGCAACGACGTGCATCGACGGATCAGCCTGTTCGCCAAAGCCCTCGTTCCAGACCCAGGGCGTCTCGCGCCAGACCGAGGACTGGCCGGAGGTGACCTCCTTGGCGAGATCAAGCCCGATAAGCCCCGACCATGCGGCGGCGCGGCGCTTCAGATCGTCGATGGCGAAGATACCGTCGGGCGCGTGCGCGATGACGGCGTTGGGCATGCCCTTTTCGCGGATCAGCGCGGTCAGCGCCCGCGTGTCGATGCCTGAAAGTGCGACGATGCCGCGCTTCTTCAGCCACTGGTCGAGACCGGTTCCGGCGCGGTAACTCGACGGGTTGGTGACATCGGCCTTGAACACGGCGCCGACGGCGCCGGCGCGGGCCAGCGGGTTGAGGTCCTCGATGTCTTCGTCATTGGTGCCGATATTGCCGATATGCGGAAAGGTGAAAGTGACGATCTGGCCGGCATAGGATGGGTCGGTGAGGATTTCCTGGTAGCCGGTCAACGCAGTGTTGAAGCAGACCTCGGCGACGGCGGAGCCGGAAGCGCCCAGACCGCGGCCCTCGATGACGGTGCCGTCGGCCAGCACCAGCAGGGCGGTCGGCTTGTCGGCGGCCCAAGGGGGGGTCGATGCGGCGGTCATCATTGCCATGGCGGCACTCCTAAAGGTTGCGCCGTCAGTCGGCGCAACAAAAAGCGCGAAGCGGCGATCTCACAGCCTCGGCGCGCCAACTTTTCGCTTGTGCATGTCGTTGCCCCAAACCGCTACGCGCTTTTGCGCGGCGTGCACTAGAATTCGATTCATGCAAGGCCCAGTACATAGGGGAAGGCGCCAAGGCGGTCAATGACGCCAGGCAGTGCGAGCCCGGATTTATTTCGTCGAACAATATCAGCGGTTTGCCGCACGTTATCGAGTTTGCCTTGGGCTTTCGGCACGGCTATTGTCCGCCGCATTCGAAGGAGAAAGCACCATGCGAGGCAAGATCGCCGAATCCCTGAAGAGCGCGATGAAGGCGCAGGACAAGCGCCGGCTGCCGACATTGCGGCTGATCCAGGCGGCCGTTCACGACCGCGACATCGCCAATCGCGGCGCCGGCAAGGAGCCGGCCAGCGACGACGAGATACTGCAGATACTGGCCAAGATGGTGAAGCAGCGCGAGGAATCGGCAAAAGCGTTCGATGACGGCAAGCGGCCGGAGCTTGCAGCGCAGGAGCGCGACGAGATGGCCATCATCCGCGACTTCCTGCCGACGCAGCTGGGGCAGGCCGAGACGGAAAGTGCCGTCCGTTCCGCCATTGCCGAGACCGGTGCCAGCGGCGTCAAGGACATGGGCAAGGTGATGGCAGCGCTCAAGGAAAAATACGCTGGCCAGATGGATTTCTCCAAGGCGAGCGGCATCGTCAAGAGCCTGCTTCAGTAGGGATATTGCCACAGGCCTTCGTTTCCTCGCGCGGCAGCTGATTTGACCGCATGATTGAACTCGTCAAACCGGCGCCTGAACATCTACCGTCCTACAAGGCGGCCCTCGAGCGCGGCTGGTCGCCGGACAATGTGCGGCTGCTCGACGCGACGCGCGAGCAGCTTGCGGCTATCGAAAGGGATCCAGCGACTTTCCTTGCCGATCTCGACGATCCTGATGGCAATGGACCGCCGATCGCCTTGCCGGACGGTTCGACGGTACCGCGGCTGCCCGGATTCCGACGCTGGATCTGGGACGGGGAAGTCGCGGGCTCGATCGGCTTGCGCTGGCAACCCGGCACCGCGGCGCTGCCGTCGCACGTACTTGGCCACATCGGCTATGCGGTGGTGCCGTGGAAACGGGGACGCGGCTATGCGACCGAGGCGCTGCGGCTGATGCTGGAGGAGGCGAGGGCGGTTGGCCTGCCCTTCGTCGAAATCACCTGCAAGCCACACAATGTGCCGTCGCAGAAGGTCGTTCTGGCCAATGGCGGCCGCCTCGTCGGGCGTTTCTTCGAGGATGCTCCCTATCGCGGTGCGGAAAGCCTGCGCTACCGGATCGATCTGTAGCCTATTCGGCGGCAGCCGGCAGCGGCGGCGCAGCCCGGCTGCGCCATTCCCGGACATGCGAGGCAAGCGCGACCGCGACGGCGACCAGCATGGCGATCGCGCCAACCACCGGCAGGCTGCGATAGCCATAGCCGGCATTGAGCATGGCCGCGCCGAGCGATGCTGCGAGCGCGATGCCGACATTGAAGCCCGAGGGAATAAGCGACGAGGCAAGATTGGAGGCGTCCGCGGTCCAGGTCAGGATACGGGTCTGGATCGGCGTGCCGATGGCAAAGTTGAGGCCGCCCCAGACGAAGATCGCTATCACCATCGGCAGCGGGTAATGGCTGACGGCGTAGATCAAGGAGAGCATTACCGCCTGCAGGAAAAGCATGGCGATAAGCGACGGCATCAGCTTCCAGTCGGCGAGCCGCCCGCCGACAAAGACGCCGATCGTTGCCCCGACCCCGTTGAGCAAGAGCACCCAAGGTATCCATCGCTCGTCGAGGCCGGTAACCTCGAGCAGCGTCGGCGTGATGTAGGTGAACAGGCCGAACTGGCCGATCATCAGCATCAGCATGATGATGAGCGAGGTCCAGACCTGCTGGCGTGCGAGTACGCGGACCTCGCTTCCAAGGCTCACTGACGGGCTCGACGATCCCGTCTTGCGCGGCAGCAGGGCGCCGATTGCCGCGAAGGACACTACGCCGAGCGCGCACATCACCCAGAATGTCGCACGCCATCCCCAGATGTTGCCGATTGCCGTGCCGGCCGGAACGCCGATTACGTTCGATACGGTGAGGCCGGACAGGATCAGCGCCACCGCCATGCCGCGCTGGTCTTCGCGCACCAGGCCGACGGCCACCACCATGGCAACGCCGAAATAGGCGCCATGCGCCACGGCCACCGCTATCCGCAACAGCAGCATCGAGGCGAAGTCGGGCGCCAGCGCGCAGGCGGCCTGGCCGATGGTGAAGGCTGCAGTCAGTCCAAGCAGTAGGGCCTTGCGGGAGAACTTTTTGGTGGCGAGGGCCAGCAGCGGGCCGCCGACTGCAATGCCGCCGGCATAGCCGGAAACGAGATAACCGGCGGTCGGGATCGCAACGTCAAGGCCACCCGCCACCTGCGGCAGCACGCCGGCGATGACGAATTCGGTGGTGCCGAAGGCGAAGGCGGCAATGAACAGGGCAATGAGGGGCAGCATGGCGGGAAGGCGATCCTCGGATAAGGTGGCCTCAAACCACGGATGAGGCCAGCGGGCAATCCAGAAATTGTCGGCGCCGCTTTAGCTTTTCTTGATCGTCGGTCAGGTTCCCCGCGTACCGACAAGAACTACGCAGCCGCCTTCCTTCCATAAGGTATTTTCAGCCACGCCCGCTCGTGAAGGTAGTAGAGCAGCGACGCGGTGACGACCTTGGTCAGGCCGATGGCCGCGGCGAGCTTGATGCTTCCGGTCACGACATCGACTTTCCTCCGGTAGATATTGGACGACCCTTTAGCCGAAAGACGGGAAGCGGCGCAAAGGTAATTTTGCGCATTGGCTCGAACCAGTTTCATACGCACACTCGGAAAAATGGCATACGCCTCAAGTTATCCGGCCTTCAGCCGCGAACCGGTGAGCAGGCCGCGCTCCTCAAGCACGGGATAGGCCATAGAGGCGAGCAGCGAGTTGATCTGCTTGAGGTCACGAATGGTGTCGAGATGGATGGAGCTGGTCTCGACACTCTTGGCGGTGCCGTCGCGCAGCCGCACGAAATGGCTCTGGCTGGTTTCCTTCTCGCGGTCGCGCAGCCGGTCCTTTTCCAGCACCAACTGGCGAGCGGTCTCCGGATCGCGGGACACCAGCACGTTGAAGGCAAGCCTGGCATTGGCCAGCACCAGGGCATGGAAGGCGCAAAGCTCGCGCCAGCCTTCCGGCGTGAACTCCAGCCCTCGCTCGAATTTCTTCTTCACGTGGACCAGCATGTTGCGCACGATGATGTCGCCGACCTGCTCCAGCTTGACGCAGGCGCCAATCAGCTCCTGGCAACGCAGTGCCTCGTCCTCGCTCAGCGGGTTCTTGGTGACCTTGGCCAGATAGAGCTTGATCGCCGCATGCTTCCTGTCGACACGGTCGTCGAGCGCCGCCAGCGCGCCGATTTTGTCGGCATCGGCGCTCTCATAGAGTTCGATGATCCGTTTCAGCATGATCTCGACTGTCTCGCAGACCCGCACCACCTCGCGGGTGGCGTTGGCCAATGCCTGGCTCGGCACGTCGAGCGCACTTTCGTTGAGCGCGGAAAGCTCGACGACGTCGAGCGCATTGGCGGCCTGGGGCTTGGTGCCTAACGCCACGATCCTTTCCGAGGCGCGATAGACCAGGCTCGCCAGCGGCAGGCCGGCGATCAGGATCAGGATGTTGAAGACAATGTGGGCATTGACGATCTGCTCGGGCACCGTGCTGCCCAAGAAGGCGACCTGCGGCTTGAACGTCAGGAACAGGATCAGCATGATCAGCGAACCCATACCGCGCATCAGGAGATTGCCGATCGGAACGATGCGAACGCCGGGTTCTGCGTTGCGGGTTAGAAGCGGCGCAATGATCGAAGAGCCGAGATTGACGCCCAGCACCAGCACGATACCGAGTTCGGGCGGGATGAAGCCGCGGCCGGCCAGCGTCACCATCAGCAGCACCGCGGCGATCGAGGAATGGAACAGCCAGGTGACCAACGCCGCCAGAAGGTAGGCGGTGACCGGATCGCCGGAGAAGTAATCGACGATGAGCGGCATCAGCGTGCTCTGGCGCAGCGGCTCCGACGCCTGGCCGATCATCTCCAGCGACAGAAGCAGGAGGCCGATGCCGACCAGGATGCGGCCGAACTGGCGCCAGTCGCGCCGCTCGGTGGCCATGAACATGACGGTGCCGGCGACCAGGCAGACCGGCACTAGCAGCGACAGATCGAAGGTAAGCAGCTTGACCACCAGCGCCGAGCCGATCTCGGCGCCGCGCACCGCAAGCTGGCCCGACATGCCGCTGACGATGCCGGAGCCGGCGAATGAGCCGACCAGCAAGGTGACGGCGGTCGAACTTTGCAGCGCGACCGCCAGGCCGCAGCCGGCCAGAACCGCCATCAAGGGATTGCGCATGGTGGCGCGCAGTTTGTGGCGCAGCACGTCGCCATAGGCGCGCTCGACGCCGGTCTTCACCAGACGGGTGGCAAACAGCATCAGTGCCACCGCACCGGCAAGGTGCAGCAAAACGACGGAGCCACTCATGCCAGGCCCCGCAACGCGACAGGTGCCAGCGACGCGCGTGCGGTGAAGTCAAAGGGGCAAAAGTGGGCGCGAATCGTGGACATTGCAGAGGTCGATATTACTCCGATTTATTTTAGCCGAATAATAAATTTTGCCCAGTTCGGACGCCTGTTGGCACGCGACGGGGCGTGTCGGAAATGGATGGCTAACAAAATGGTTGCATAGTCTGCGGAGTTGCGGAGGGTCATGTGTCCATTCTCGGACTGGCGCTTTAAAGGCAGTGCTGAATTAGTCGTTATAAATGCTAGAAATCATTACGAAAACGTAATCTCGGTGTTCAGTTTCGGTTCATCCCTCCAGCTCTACTCCGCAGGCATCGACAACCAAGGAGTACCCGCCATGAAACGTATCGTTGTTTCCGCCGTGGCCCTTTCGATGCTGGCTGCAACCGCCTTGCAAGGCCAGACTGCACCACTGAACACACCAAACGCGCCGCAGTCGAACTACAGCCACGTCGACTGGCAAAAGCCCGGCAGGCATGTCGACGTGAACAAGCATGTCGACGTGAGCAAGCGCGTCATAGTGAAGAAGAAGATCGTGGTGAAGCGCAGCCATTGGCGCAACGGCCAGCGATATTCGAGTTGGAAGCTTCATCGGCCGATCCGTGACTATCGCCACTATGGCCTGCGCCGTCCCGGTCCCGGCCAGGAGTGGATCCGGGTCGGCAACGACTATCTGCTGGTCAGCGTTCTCTCCGGCCTGATCTTCGGTGCCATCGCCGCGCGGTGAGTCCGGAACGGCTGACCGGCGCTGCGCGGGTTTAGATCGAGAAGGCGGTCCGCGGGCCGCCTTCTTTTTTGGCCTGTGAAAACCGGGTATGGTCGCCATTAGGAGTCGTCGGGCTTCGCCCGTGTGATTATATGGAGGCGAAACGAGCTGTCCCCCACATGCGCTTTCCGCCTGCTTTCCTCGACGAGATCCGCGACCGCGTACCGATTTCTTCGGTGATCGGCCAGCGCGTCGCGTGGGACAGGAAAAAGACCAACGCGCCGCGCGGCGATTATTGGGCGTGCTGTCCGTTCCATGGCGAGAAGAGCCCGTCCTTCCACTGCGAGGATAAGAAGGGCCGTTATCACTGTTTCGGCTGCTCGGTTTCGGGCGATCATTTCAAGTTCTTGACCGAACTCGACGGGATGAGCTTTCCCGAAGCCGTCGAGAAGATCGCCGACATGGCCGGCGTACCGATGCCGGTTCGCGACGCTGATGAGGAGCGACGCGAAAAGGAACGCGCCAGCCTGACCGACGTCATGGAGATGGCGACGGTGTTCTTCCAGGAACGGCTGCAGGGACCGGAAGGGGCAAAGGCCCGCGCTTATCTGCGCGACCGGGGGCTGACACCGGCGACGCAGCAGTCTTTTCGCCTCGGCTATGCCCCCGACAGCCGCAATGCGTTGAAGGAGCATCTTGCCGGCAAGGGTGTCCCCAAGGCCGACATCGAGGCGTGCGGGCTGGTGCGCCATGGCGACGATGTCCCGGTTTCCTACGATTGGTTCCGCGACCGCATCATGTTCCCGATCCCGGACTCCAGGGGCAAGATAATCGCCTTTGGCGGGCGGGCACTGGCGCCGGATGCGCTGGCCAAATACATGAACTCGCCCGATACGGAGCTCTTCCACAAGGGCAACGTGCTCTACAATTTCGCCCGTGCGCGCCAAGCGCTGGGAAAGACGGCGCTGGGAAAGGGGGCGCTGGCCAAGGGCGGCACGGTCATTGCTGTCGAAGGCTACATGGATGTGATCGCGCTGGCGCAGGCCGGCTTCGAAAACGTGGTGGCGCCGCTCGGCACCGCATTGACTGAAAACCAGCTCGAACTTCTGTGGCGCATGGCCGGCGAGCCGGTGCTGTGCTTCGACGGCGACCAGGCCGGGTTGAAGGCAGCGTGGCGCGCCGCCGACATGGCGCTGCCGGCGGTCCAGGCGGGCCGCTCCGTGCGCTTTGCCCTGCTGCCGGAGGGCAAGGACCCCGACGATCTCGTCAAGGGTGACGGACCGGATGCGTTCCGCGCCGTGCTTTCCGAGGCGCGGCCGCTGGCCGATCTCTTGTGGATGCGCGAGACCGCCGGCGGCATCTTCGACACGCCGGAACGGCGGGCGGAGCTCGAAAAGACGCTGCGCGAACTGACCAGCCGTATCCGCGACGAGAGCCTTCGCTATCACTACCAGCAGGAAATGCGCGAGCGGGTACAGAGCTTCTTCGGGACCCAGCGCGGACGTCGGGGACGTCAGGATGGACGACCCGGGGAGCGCTTCCCGGGCAGGGCCTCGGCACCCGGCGGACAGTTTGCGCGCGGCGGCAATGCCGGTGGGCGCACCGCGATCACCGAAAGCCTCGGCCGCTCGGCGCTGGTCAAGCGCGGCGGCGAGGGCATGTCGGTACGCGAGGCGACGATCATTGCGGCCCTCGTCAACCATCCCGTGCTGATCGACGAGAATTTCGCCCATGTCGAGTTCCTCGATCTCGCCAACTCCGATCTGAAGCGGCTGCATGCGGCGATCCTCGACGCCATGGCGCATGATATGGCCAACGACCGCAACGCAGTGATCGCGACGATCGAGCGGGCCGGCTGCGGCGAGATCTGGCAGCGCGCGGTGGCGCTGATTAAACGTGCGCGGCAATGGCCGGCGCTGGAAACGGCAGCACTCGACGATGCTCGCGATGCGTTCAGCCAAGCTCTCCACTTGCAGCGCAGCGCGCGCACCTTACATAAGGAGCTGAAGCAGGCGGAAGCAGCGCTCGCCAGCGATCCCACGGACGAAAACTACCTGCATCTGGTCGAAATCCAGGCGCAATTTCGTGATGTGCAGGCAACGGAAGCGCTGATCGAAGGGTTTGGCGTATCGTCGGGCAGGGCTGGGCGCGTCTAGATCGAAGCCTCCAGAAGACTGAAATGTAAGGACGTGCTTGCACGTTGAATCAAGCGTGCGGTGCTCTAAGTCGGGTAATTGATTCGCTTTTTTCATGCGAATCATGCGAGAGGCGCTTGACCTTCCCGCAGAATGGCGGAATCAGGTCGATTCGAAACGTTAACCCGCCCCGGCATCGACGGGAATGCAGCGATGTAAGGTACTGATCACTGGACAGGCAGTCAGCTTGCCACAGATATCAGGGTTAATCTGGACTTAACGAGAGATGCAGTTACTGGCCCGGTAAAGCGCGTTCTGGAAGGAGCGCATCCAATTTGACCGGACCGGCAGCTTACGCGGCTTTGATACTCAGCCGCTTGGAGAAAATAAAGACTATGGCGACAAAAGAAAAGGAAGAAGTCGAGACCGAACGCGAGGCCGCGACCGATGGCCCTCTGCTCGACCTTTCCGACGATGCTGTCAAGAAGATGATCAAGGCCGCCAAGAAGCGCGGTTATGTCACCATGGACGAGCTGAATTCGGTGCTGCCCTCGGAAGAAGTGACCTCCGAGCAGATCGAGGACACGATGGCCATGCTTTCCGACATGGGCATCAACGTGGTCGAGGACGACGAGCAGGGCGAGGAGCCCGAAGCCGCCGATACCGCCGCTGATGCAGAGGAAGATGCCAACGAGCTTGCCGAGCAGACCGGCACCGCAGTTGCCGCCACCACGACCAAGAAAGAGCCGACCGACCGCACCGACGATCCGGTCCGCATGTATCTGCGCGAGATGGGCTCGGTCGAGCTTCTGTCGCGCGAGGGCGAAATCGCGATCGCCAAGCGCATCGAGGCCGGCCGCGAGACGATGATCGCGGGCCTGTGCGAAAGTCCGCTGACCTTCCAGGCCATCATCATCTGGCGTGACGAACTCAACGAATCGAAGATCCTGCTGCGCGAGATCATCGACCTCGAGGCGACCTATGCGGGGCCGGAGGCCAAGCAGGCGCCGGTTGTCGAGCGTATCGAGGAAGCCAAGACCGAGGATAAGCCGCGCCGTTCGCGCGAGGACGAGGACGACATCACCAATGTCGGCGGCGACACCCGTGGCCTGGTGGACGAGGACGAGGAAGACGATGACGAGGCGAGCCTGTCGCTGGCGGCGATGGAAGCGGAACTGCGCCCGCAGGTGATGGAGACGCTCGACGTCATTGCCGACACCTACAAGAAACTGCGCAAGCTGCAGGATCAGCAGGTCGAGAACCGGCTGGCTGCCGCCGGCACGCTGTCCCCCAGTCAGGATCGCCGGCTCAAGGAGCTGAAGGACCAGCTGATCAAGGCGGTGAAGTCGCTGTCCTTGAACACGGCGCGCATCGAGGCGCTGGTCGAGCAGCTCTACGACATCAACAAGCGCCTGGTACAGAACGAAGGCAAGCTGTTGCGGCTGGCCGAAAGCTATGGCGTGCGCCGCGAGGAATTCCTCAAGGAATATCAGGGCTCGGAGCTCGATCCGAACTGGACCCGCTCGATCGGCAATTTGACCTCGCGCGGCTGGAAGGAATTCACCAAGAACGAGAAGGACGCCATCCGCGACCTGCGCGCCGAGATCCAGAACCTCGCCACCGAGACGGCGATTTCGATCCAGGAATTCCGCAAGATCGTCAACCAGGTGCAGAAGGGCGAGCGCGAAGCCGCAATCGCCAAGAAGGAAATGGTCGAGGCCAATCTGCGCCTCGTCATCTCCATCGCCAAGAAATACACCAATCGCGGCCTGCAGTTCCTCGACCTGATCCAGGAAGGCAATATCGGCCTGATGAAGGCGGTCGACAAATTCGAATACCGCCGCGGCTACAAGTTCTCGACCTACGCGACATGGTGGATCCGGCAGGCGATCACCCGTTCGATCGCCGACCAGGCGCGCACCATCCGCATTCCGGTGCACATGATCGAAACGATCAACAAGATCGTGCGCACCTCGCGCCAGATGCTGCATGAGATCGGCCGTGAGCCGACGCCGGAAGAACTGGCGGAAAAGCTCGCCATGCCGCTGGAAAAAGTGCGCAAGGTGCTGAAGATCGCCAAGGAGCCGATCTCGCTCGAAACGCCGGTCGGCGACGAGGAGGATTCGCATCTGGGCGACTTCATCGAGGACAAGATGGCGATCCTGCCGATCGACGCGGCCATCCAGGCCAATTTGCGCGAGACGACGACGCGCGTATTGGCCTCGCTGACGCCGCGCGAAGAGCGCGTGCTCAGAATGCGCTTCGGCATCGGCATGAACACCGACCACACGCTTGAGGAGGTCGGCCAGCAGTTCTCGGTTACCCGCGAGCGCATCCGCCAGATCGAAGCCAAGGCGCTACGCAAGCTCAAGCACCCGAGCCGGTCGCGCAAGCTCAGAAGCTTCCTGGATAGTTAGGCTAGTTTGCGTGGAGAATGCAGGAGGGAGATGGCCGTTGCGCCGCTGGCTTCTGCGTACTGATGGGGAAGGATACAAAACTCGAGTTTTCCGTCGATCACGTAGGGGGGCCGTCGTTTCGCTGTCCAAATAGAGTCGATCTGGCGGGCATGCCAACAATGACCGGCACCCTATGCGGTATCCCGGACGACTTCCGTAAGACACTTCATCAGGGCATTCGGGTGATGTTGACCGGGCGCGGCACGGCTGACGGGCTTTTTGCGGCGGAAATTAATATTGTTCATTGACTGCACTTTCCTCAAGCAAGGCTCAAGCGGTTCAAACAAGGTGCCCCTCGGCACCTTTTTTCGTTTCTCGGTACCGCTCTTGCGGCACATGCCGGTCGGGAGGATAATCTCGTGTCGGATGCATTTTTTGGGCGACAAACCCGGATGCCCGCCCCGGCTGTGACGCCGTGCTCCGTGGCCCCGGAGGGAGGTGTGCCATGACAACTTATATCGTGCTGATCAACTGGACGGAGCAAGGCGCCAAAAACGTGCGCGAGTCGCCGAAGCGGCTCGATGCCGCCAAGAAGCTGCTGGGCGACATGGGCGGGTCCTTCAAGGCATTTTATCTCACCATGGGGGATTGCGACATGGTGGCCGTGCTCGAAGCGCCCGACGATGCGGTGCTCGCTCGTTTCTCGCTGATGCTGGCGACGGGCGGCAACGTCAGGACGCGGACGCTCAAGGCTTTCCCGGAGGATGCCTATCGCGAGATCATCACCTCGCTCGGGTAAGTTGCGCTCCAGGCCTGGCCGGCCATTTCGCGGGTGTCGTGTTGCGTTGCGGCGCAACGGCGTTTGCCGGATAGTCCGTGCGCGTCCCTCTGGTGCCGTTTCGAAACATGAGCAAGCCTCTGCTGACCGTCTGGTACAATACGCGCTGTCCGGTCTGTGATGCCGGCATCAGCCGGCAGAAGCGGCGGCTGATCGAGGCGGTCAAGGCCGGGCGGATCGAATTTCGCGACATCAATGCCGAACCGACGGCGCTGGCCCGCTACGGCATCGGGCTAGAGGATATCCGGCGCCGGCTGCATGCGACCGACGCCGACGGCAAATTGCTGGTCGGCGCCGATGTTGCCGTTGCGGTGTGGCTGATAACGCCGGGCGAGGGCTGGTTGGCGACGCTGTTCGGCAATCCCGCCGCGCTGCCGTTGACGCGCTATGCCTATGATCGTTTTGCTGATCTGCTCTATGCCTGGAATCGGCGCAAAGGCCGCTGGTGACGGTGCCAGTTCACTTGGCACGAAAGGCCCCGAGATTGTTTCCAAGCCTTCGTATGGCCGGCTATCGAGCCACAGGCTCGCAAAGCCAGCCAACGATGCGGCGCACCGCCGGCAGCACAAGCAGCAGCGTCGGAAATGCCACCAGCCAGGACAGGCCCCAGGCCGTCAGCCAGGTGGCCGGCAGATCGGGCTGCAAGCCAAGGCTTTTCAGTGTCGAGATAAACGACACGATGAACGTCATCAGCAACGACAGCACCAGCGGGCTGACGATGGCGGCATAGTGCGCTGGCAGCATTCTGCGCGAGGTTTTCACAATCATCTGGGATTTTCCCTGAAGCATCCGGTCCTTCGCCTTGGCATCCATTCGCCGGTTTTCGGCGTCACTGCCCGGAACGACCGGCGGTGGATGCGTTGCTTCACGTCAGACGCTTACGGAGGGTCTTCGACCCTCACGCGCTTCCTAGCTGCCCTCGCTGGCGAAATCAATCCTGCTGGCGCTATTTTCAGATACATCGTAAGATATATCTTGACTCGGTGGCCGTGGGTATCTAACTGAGATATATCTTAAGACATAACTCAAGGAGCAAACAATGCACAAAGGCAATCATTTCGGGCATCATCGTTTCGGCGAACACGCCGAGCGCGTTTTCATGCATATGGCCGGCAAGTTCGGCGGACGCGGCGGCTTCGCCCCGTTCGGGCATGGCATGAGAGGCGGAGGACGCGGCGGGCCGGGCGACATGTTCCGCGCCGGGCGCATGCTGGCTGACGGCGACCTCAAGCTGATCACGCTGTCGCTGCTGGCCGAGGCGCCGCGGCACGGCTACGACATCATCAAGGCACTGGAGGAGCGCACCAGCGGCTTCTACAGCCCGAGCCCCGGCGTGGTCTACCCGACGCTGACCTTCCTGGAAGAGGCCGGCTACGCCGTTTCTGCGGCGGAAGGCAACAAGAAGGTGTTTTCAATCACCGAGGCTGGGCAGGCGCACCTCAACGAAAATCGCGAGATGATCGACCACGTGCTCGAACATCTCGAGCGCTTCGGCCGCAAGATGGCGAAGGCGCGCGACTGGTTCGGCTGGAACGATGACGGCGACGGTGGCCGGCGCGGCCGCGGCCGCTCGGAAAAGCGCGACGAGTTTCGCGCCGTGCGCCACCGGCTACGCGCCGCGCTCGGCGAAATCGTCGATGCGCCTGAAGCAAAGCAGGCCGAGGCAATCAGCATATTGGAAGCTGCGGCAGAGGCCTTGGAAGCGTTGTCGCGCGACTGACCTCTGAGTGCCAAACCTGCGGCCCTTGCCCGCTCGGCCAAGGACCGGTACTGAAAATCATCCTGCACCGCGCTATGTGGTGCAGGATGATTGCCGTTGGAGGATACCCCATGTCTTTTCTGAAGCGTCTTTTCGGCGGAGGCAACGAAGCCGCCGAGCCAAAGACAGCGGCGCCGGCAAAGCAGATCGAGCACAAGGGATTTTTGATCAGCGCCACGCCCTACAAGGCGGAGGGCCAGTACCAGACCTGCGGCGTGGTTTCGAAGGAGATCGACGGCGTGATGAAGGAGCACAAGTTCATCCGCGCCGACCGCTTTGCCGGGCTTGATGACGCTGTCGACATCTCGATCAAAAAGGGCATCCAACTGGTCGACGAGCAAGGCGAAAAGATCTTCGGGTAGATTCGTGCCAAGGCAAGCGCCATGTCAGCGCTTGCCTTGGCTTCGGTGGCCAATGCCAGCTTTACGCCGCGGTGGCGACGCGCTCGGCATTACCGGTCGCGGCCACAATGGCGTCGACCTTGGCCGAGGCCTTGGCCAGCGCTGCTGCTACCGCATCGGCGCCCATGCCGACTCCTTCGATGCGGATGACCTCGACATCGGTCATGCCGAGAAAGCCGAGCACGCTGCGCAGGTAGGGAATGGCGTGATCGAACTGCACGGCCGCACCTTCGGAATAGATGCCGCCCGAAGCCAGCACGACATAGACCTTTTTGCCGGTGACGAGGCCCTTAGGGCCGTTCTCGCCATAGGCAAAGCTCCTGCCGGAACGGGCGACGTGATCGACCCAGGACTTCAGCGTGGAGGAGATGTTGAAGTTGATGAAGCCGGTGGCGAGAATCACCGTATCGGCGGCGAACAGTTCATCCAGCACGACATCGGAAACGCCGACAACCTCGGCCTGGCGCTGGGTGCGCGCTTCGGCCGGCGTGTAGATGCCAGTCGCATAATCGGCATCGATGTGCGGCAGCGGATTGGCGACGAGATCACGCACCACCAGATTGGCCGACGGATCGGCGGCAACAAGCTTTTCAGCGAATTCAGTAGCAATACGGGTCGAGTGTGAGGCAGCGCCGCGCGGGCTGGATGTGACAAGAAGGATGGACATAATGGGGTCTCCAGGTTGGATCAAAATCTCCCGGCAAATATGTGTGCGCAGACTCATTTGAAAAACTGGTATATTGTGTATATGATCCATCTAAATTGTGGATTGAAAGATGCAGCCCAACCCGACGCTTGACCAACTGCAGATCCTGGTTGCGGTGGCCGACACCGGTTCCTTCTCGGCTGCCGGCCGTAAGCTCAACCGCGCGCAGTCGGTCATCAGCTACGCCATTGCCAACCTCGAAGCGCAGCTTGGGCTGAAGCTGTTTGAGCGTGAGGGCACGCGTGAGCCGCAACTGACCGATGTCGGCAAGGCGACGCTGGAAGATGCGCGACGCATGGTCGGCGTGCTGCAACGCATCCGCTCGCGTGTCGACGGATATCGGCAGGGATTGGAGGCGGAAGTTGCGCTGTCGGTCGACGTGACGCTACCGTCGCCGGTGCTGGTTCGGGTGCTAAAGGCATTCGAGGCGCAGTTTCCGGCCGTGACACTGCGTCTGCACATCGGCTCGCTTGGCCTTATCCTCGATCATGTTGTCGGCGGACAGGCCGATCTCGGCATCGGAGGGCTTCTGGGCGAGGCGGACGTGAATCTGCTTCGCATCGGCTTCTTCTCTCTGGTGCCAGCCGCAGCGCCTGATCACCCGCTGGCGCTGCTGCCGAGACCAGTGGCGCTGGAGGATGTCCGCGAACACATTCAACTGGTGGTCTCGGACCAGTCCGAGCGTACGCGCGGGCGTGACTATGGCGTCTTCGCCTACCGCACCTGGCGGCTGACGGATGTGCGCACCAAGCACGTGCTGATGCGCGAGGGGCTGGGCTGGGGCGGGCTGCCGCGATGGCTGATTGCCGATGATCTGGCGAACGGCCGGCTCGTCGAACTCGATCTCGAGCCTTACAGCGAAGTCCGCTCGCCGCTCTATGCCATGCACCGCGCCGACCGCAGCCCGAAACCGGCGGCCGCTTGGCTGATCGACCAGTTCAAGCGCCAGCTAGGCTGTTTCAACGAGTTCGAACCGGGTGAGGTGCCTGAGGGGGAGCCGGAGACAGGCCGTCGATCAGCGCCATGAGAACGGCGCGATAGTCCTCGATCGATGCTCCAGTTTCGATGGCGAGCGCTGCGCGGTCGAAGGCGGCGGCGAGCAAAGCGGTCAGTGCTTCCACAGGCAGTCTCGTCATGGAGTGCGAGCGCATTGCGGCGACAAGGCCCTCGCGCAGCGAACGGTTGCCATGGCGATTGTCGATCGCATCCATGGCGGCGCGGCCGAGCACGGCCGGGCCATCAAGCAGCAAGAGCCGCGTGCGGCCGGGCGCACGCATGGCAGCCAGATAGACATCCGAGCCGGCTATCAGCGCATCGCGGGCAAATAGCGAAGGCGGTGACGCGCGTTCGATCTCTTCCGAGACGGCTTGCGCCTCTTGTTCGACCACAGCGGCAAACAGCGCCTGCTTGTCGGCAAAGTGATGATAGAGCGCGCCGCGTGTGACGCCGGCAGCGGCGACGATCTCGGGTGTGCCCGTTTCGGCAAAGGACTTTTCGGTGAACAGTTTGCGCGCCGCGGCGATGAGCTCGGCGCGTGTCGCCTCGGTGCGATCACGGTTGGAGCGACGAGTGGATCCCTGTTGCATACATGCAGCCTGTATGTTAATGCGATTTACATGCAGACTGTATGTTATTCGCCGGGAGAAGGAAAGATGAGGACGACGAGCTATTATCCGGTGCTGATGACGAGCGACGTTGCCGGCACGGCGGCCTTTTATGCTGCGCATTTCGGCTTCAAGCCGCTGTTTGCGGCTGACTGGTACGTGCATCTGCGCTCAGCCGAAGACCGCCGCGTCAACCTCGGCATCCTCCAGGGCGATCATGAGACGATCCCGGAGGAAGGGCGGGGCCGCACGTCCGGCCTGCTGATCAATTTCGAGGTCAGGGATCCGGATGCCGTTTATGAGCGGATCACCGCCGCTGGCCTTCCGATCCTGCGAACGCTTTGCGACGAACCCTTCGGCCAGCGCCATTTCATCACCAGGGACCCCAACGGTGTGCTGATCGACGTGATCAGGCCGATCCCGCCGAGTCCAGAATTCCTGGCGCTATATGCGCAGGGTGCTGCGGCGCGCTAACTCGCCCGCGCCAACGGCATCACCGTGACCTGAGTGATGCCGGAGCGGCGCACCACCGTGCACAGTGTCTCGTGGCCGATGCGCTCGGCGTCGAGCATGCGCACCAGATCGTCGACGCCGGTGACCGGGCGGCCGTCGATGGCGGCAATAATGTCGCCTTCCTTGAGGCCCGCCTTGTCCGCCGGGCTGTTCTTCTCGACACTGCGCAGGCGCACCGCCGTGCTGCTCGATACTTGCGACAAAAGGGCTGCGCGGCGCGGCAGGTTGGTGGTGTCGGCGGAAACGCCGATGAAGGCACGGCGCACGCGGCCGAAGCGGATGATTTCCGAGATGACGAAATTGGCCGTGTTGGAGGCAACCGCGAAGGCGATGCCTTGTGCACCATGGATCATCGCGGTGTTAACGCCGATCACCTCGCCGGCCGAGGACACCAGCGGTCCGCCGGAATTGCCGGGGTTGAGCGCGGCGTCGGTCTGGATGACGTCGTCGATCAGCCGGCCGGTGGAGGCACGCATCGAGCGGCCGAGTGCCGAGACGACGCCAGTGGTGACGGTCCATTCGAAGCCGAGCGGATTGCCGATGGCAATTGCAATCTGGCCACGCCTCAAACGCTTGGAATCGCCAAGCGGCGCAACGTCGGCAAAGTTGCCGTCGGCGCGCACCAGCGCAATGTCGGTGTCGGGATCGCGGCCGAGCACGCGGCCTTCCCTGGAGGCGCCGTCCGGCATTGATACGCGCACGCTGCGCGCATCGCCGACGACGTGGAAGTTGGTGACGACCAGCCCGTCCGGCGCGATGACGAAGCCTGAGCCATGGCCGCCCTGGCCACCGACGCGCTCGATGCGGCAGACGGCGGGCCCGATACGGTCGACGGCATCGGCGACCGTCGCCGAATAGGCATCGAGAAGGCCATCGTCATATTGCAATTGCTGGGCGGGCAGGGCCATCTGAGGGCTCCGTAGCTTTTTTGGAACAAGATGAACAATGCCTATATGTGCGGAGCGGCCGGACCGGCCGCGACCTGACCAGATGGCCAGTCAAATGCCCAACTAGCCGTCAGGCGAGTATCCGCCAACGCCCTGCGGGGCGATATCTGGGTCACGAAGAACCCAGGAGACAAATCATGAGCGATTTCAATCTGAGCACGTTTTCCGACGCCATTGCCGACATCGCGGCAGCCGCGGCACCAGCGACGGCCAGCTTCGCGACGCACCACCGCACGTCAACTGCTTTCCACTGGCGGGACGGCTATTTCGTCACTGCCGAGGAGGCGGTCGAGGCCGGCGAGGAGATCGAGCTGACGTTTTCTTCGGGCGAAGCCGTCAAGGCCGAACTGGTCGGCCGCGACCCGTCCACCGGAACGGCCGTTTTGAAGCCGGCCGGCGCGCCGAGCGGGCCGTCACTGGTAAAGGCGGATGCGGTGCGGCCGGGCAACCTGGCGGTCGTGGCGGGCAATAGCGACGGCACCTCGCTCGCTACCTTCGGCACGGTCGGCGAGGTCGGTCCGGCTTGGCGTTCAATGCGCGGCGGCACGATCGACCGGCGCATCAACCTTGCCGTCAATGCCGGCGGCCGTTTCGAGGGTGGCCCTGTGCTCGACGCTAAGGGTGGACTGATCGGCATGCTGCTGTTCGGGCCGCGCCGGCGGGCGCTGGTCATGCCTTACGAGACGATCGAACGGGCGGTGGCGACGCTGCGCGAGAAGGGCCATGTCGCGCGCGGCTATCTTGGCGCCGGCCTGCATCCGGTCCGCAATGGTGATACACAGGGCGCCATGGTGATGAGCCTCGACGATAACGGGCCGGCGAAAGCAGCCGGTCTCAGTCTCGGCGACATCATCGTGTCGTGGAACGCAGAGACGGTGCATGGCCCGCGCGAGCTGATCCGCAAGCTCGGGCCGGACAGCGCCGGTGCCTTGGTGACACTCGGCGTGGTGCGCGGCGGCGAGAACCGTGAGGTCTCCCTGACTATCGGTGAAAAGCCACTGAGCTGAGGGATAGATGGTAAGCGGTGAGGTCGCTGGCAGACGGCTGACGGTGCTGATCGCGCTCGGTGACGTCGAGCGCGCGCGAAGTCTGTCCGCGGCTCTCGCTGCGACCGATGATCTGCGGCCGGTTCTGGCGGGCGAAGTCGACGGGCGTGGGGCGGCGGATGTCGCCATCGTCGATGATCATGGGTTACAAGGCGGTCTCTTCGACGCGGCGATGCCTCGCGTGCTGCTATCGTCGCGAGCGGCCCGTGAACGGACGGCCGATACAGTGTTTGCCGTGCTGCCGGTGAAAGCGGACGAGTTGCTGATCGCCGCCGCCGCGCGGCTGGCGGCGGCGGGCTACCGGATTTCGCGTGACAGCCATGCCCTATCCGATCGGCATCACGATTTGACCTTCCATGGCAGCGACCGGTTCGAGGAGGAACTGACCGACGAGCAGATCCTCCGGCCGACGCTTTCGCCGCGCGAAAGCGAGGTGCTGGCACTGCTCGCCGAAGGCGCGCCCAACAAGGTCATCGCGCGGCGGCTGAACATCTCCGTGCATACGGCGAAATTCCATGTCGCAGCGATCCTGACGAAGCTCGGTGCCGCCAACCGCACCGATGCGATCGCCATCGCCATGCGGCAAGGCCTGGTACTGGTCTAGCTCAGCTTCAAGGCCGACGCAGCGTAACCCGCATCCGGCGGGTTGGGCCTTGCGCGGCGGTTCTCAGCCGCGCAAGGATCGTGTCTTTCATGTTGCAGGGAGGCGCGAGGATGTCGCTCAAGGGAAAGACGCTGTTCATCTCTGGCGGGTCGCGCGGCATCGGGCTGGCGATTGCGCTGCGCGCCGCGCGCGACGGCGCCAATGTGACGATCGCGGCCAAGACCGCCGAGCCGCATCCGAAGCTGCCGGGGACGATCTACACGGCGGCGCAAGAAATCGAGCAGGCCGGCGGTAAGGCGCTGCCGGCGCTGTGCGACATCCGGGATGACGCACAGGTCGCCGAAGCTGTCGCCAGAACCGCGGAGAGGTTCGGCGGCATCGATATCTGCATCAACAACGCCAGTGCGATCCAACTCACTGGCACGCTGGAGACTGATATGAAGCGCTACGATCTGATGCACCAGATCAACACGCGCGGCACTTTTCTCGTTTCCAAAATGTGCATTCCGTACTTGAGGTTGGCGGAAAACCCTCACATTTTAAATCTGGCGCCGCCGCTCGATATGAAGGCCAAGTGGTTCAAAAACCATGTCGCCTACACGATTGCGAAGTTCGGCATGTCGATGTGCACACTGGGCATGAGCGCCGAGTTCGCCAGGGACGGCATCGCGGTCAATTCGCTATGGCCGATCTCAACCATCGACACGGCGGCGGTGCGCAACCTCCTGGGCGGGGCGACGGTGGCGGCGATGAGCCGTTCGCCCGACATCATGGCCGATGCCGCACACGCTATTCTGGTCAGATCGTCGCGCGAGGCGACCGGCAATTTCTACATCGACGAAGAGGTGCTGCGCGCCGAGGGCGTCAGCGATTTCTCAGCCTATGCGCCGGGCGAGACAGGCCCGTTAGCCGGCGACTTCTTTGTGCCGGACGAGGTGTTCGACCGGACGGGCACGAAGGTGAAGAGACTGTTCTAAAGATGCCTGGGATCGTCCATGCGCTGATGCAGAATGCGTATTAATGAATGGTCAGGATATAGGCTTCCACCGCTCTGATCCCTATTCTTTCAACGAATGATGCCATATGCCGTCGAGATCTGCTTTCGCTTCCGGTGCGAGCCTGACGGTTCGCTTCATCCGCGGTTTTTCAACTCAAGAGAAGCTCGAAGTTGAACGGTTCGGGTTCACCTGCCGCGCCCAATCCGAGATAAAGGCGACCAGCAGCCAGCGCGAAGGGAAGAAACGAAACCCCGCCGGGGAGGGGAACCGGCGGGGCTCGTGTGTCCCGCTGGAGTCGGGACAGGGCAGGGAACGCCCTGTCCAAAATTTGGGATTGGTAAGAGCGCGTTTCAAGATTGATGACCGCGCGATTCAATCGTTGATCAAATCGCGCGGTCCACAGTGCGGTTTATTGGGCGCTGGCGACCGGCGCCACCAGGGGGGTAATCCGGCGGATGGCGACGCGGCGGTTCTCGCGGTTGGGTCCCGACGTGTTGACCTTGAGATACTCCTCGCCGTAGCCCTGCGTCGTCAGGTTCTCCGGCGGGATGCCAAAGGCGTTGGTCAAGGCTTCGGCGACCGCCTCGGCGCGGCGGTCGGACAGAGCAAGGTTCGCTTCCGGTGTGCCGACAGCGTCGGTATGACCCTCGATCAGGAAGCTCTCGGCCGGGTTTTTCTTCAGCAGCTTGTCCATGGCGTTGGCCACACCCTCAAGCTTCTGGACCTCGGTGTCGGAAATCGAGGACGAACCGAATTCGAAGTTGAGGGTGTCGAGGTCGATGCGGCGGGCGATGTCACGCACGCGGGCCGAGCGCTTGACCTCGTCGATCGAATAGAGGCGCTGGACCCTCTCGACCGGCGGCCGTTCGAGGAAGGTGTAGTAGTCGTCCGGATCCTCGACCTCTTCGGAATCCAGAATGTATTCCTCGTGCGGGATGGTAAGGCGCATCGGCGGCAGGTCGTCGCCCGGGTCGCGCCAGTCTGCATCATCGTCATAGTGCCGCTCGTCGACATAGCTCAACACATATTCGCGGCCGTCGGGCGCGATGCGTGAACGCTGGACGACGTCGCCGTAGCGGTTGCGGATGGTGACGATCCGGACACCGTTGTCACGCTCGACGATTTCCCGGGTGCGATCGCCCGACAGGTCCTCATAATAGACATTCCTGGCGCCGCGGTGCATGCGCGGTGCATCGCTGCTTTCGACGAACGTCTGGTTGTTGAACTGGAGGATGACGCGGTCGCCGAATTCCCTGACGACGTTGGCCCCCTGGGGGCGCGGACGGCGGCGAACATCCTCGACGTCCGGCGCACGCTCGACACGCTTGCCTTTTTCCTCGGTTACCGGAACGAGCTTTTCAGGCTTGATCGCCTGCTGGGCCGCCTTGTCGTCGGTAGGTGGCGGTCCCTCCTCGACCGGAGCCGGCTTCGGGGCTTCCGCCTGGTTCTCGCCCTGCTGGGCGGGCTGGTTGCCCTCCTGCTTGCCGGCATTTTGGCCGCGCTCCTTGCTACCCTTGCGCTTGCGCAAGACATCCTTCTGGCTGTCCAGAACAGGTGCCTCGTTCGGGTTGGCCGCGGCCTCGCCCTGAGCAGCGGTCCCAGCCTCGGCGGGTGCTGCCTGTTCGCCCCTGGCGGGCTGCTCACCGGTTGCGGGCTGCTGTTCGCCGGTCACCGGCTCTTCCGCAACGGGCTTCTTGCCGCGCTTTTTCGCCTGGTTCTCGGGCTGTTCGCCTTGGGCAGGATTCGCTTGCTTTTCGGTTGGAAGTGGCTCGGCCTGTGGGAGAGGCTCGCTTGAGGGGCGCTCCTTCTTGCGCGGTGCCTGTTCAGCCGGCGCCGCCTCGATCTGCTGGTCCTGTTTGTTCTTCCTCTTGCGTGGATTGCCCTGCTCGTTGTCGTTTGCAGGGGCAGCCTGTTCGGCCGGCTGTTCGGCGGGTGCGGCTTCCTGCTGTTGCTGGTCGCGCTTCTTCCTGCGCGGCTTGAGCTGCTGCTGATCGTCGTTCGCGGGCGCAGCCTGCTCGGACGGCTGTTCGGCAGGCGCGGCCTCCTGCTGTTGCTGGTCGCGCTTCTTCCTGCGCGGCTTGAGCTGCTGCTGATCGTCGTTCGCGGGCGCGGCCTGCTCGGACGGCTGTTCGGCAGGCGCGGCCTCCTGCTGTTGCTGGTCCCGCTTCTTTCTCCGCGGCTTGATCTGCTGCTGATCGTCATTCGCGGGTGCAGCCTGCTCGGCCGGCTGTTCGGCTTCGATCTGCTGTTGCTGCCGCTTTTTCCTGCGTTGATTGCGCTGCTCATCTCCGCCCGAGGGCGCAAGTTGTTCGGCGGGCGCGGATTCGGTCTGTTGCTGCTCGCGCTTGTTCCGGCGCGGCTTTTGCTCGGACTCGCCCGATTGTTCGGCGGGTGCTTCGGTTTGCTCCTGCCGTTCGCGCCTCTTGCCGGGCTTCTGTTCCGGCTCCGCCTGCCCGCCTTGGGCACAGGCTTCGGCCGACTCGCCTTCGGCGCAGTTCGACTGCGCCGGGATAAGCACCGCGCTGTTCCGGGCGGGGCTGAATGCGGCATTGCCTTGCAGCGGGAACGCGCCTAACGGCGCGGACGCCATCAACAGGCCAAGCGCCGAGCCTGCCAGAATCCGTGGTTGGCGTTTCATCATAAACACTCCTTGTGGCGGTCCATCCCCGCCCAAACTTTCAGCAACCATGTTTGGTTCCTGTTTGTAGGTTCTAGCGGTAGCACAGGGCGATTGACCGGCGTTTTGAAGGCGACTTCATGTCATTCGTATGGTCCCGGCGTATGGTTCGGACGAGGATGCATGCGTTGCGGCGCTTGACCTTGACGCGTCCGAGGGCCACATGCCGACGATGGAAAAGCCGTTCTGGAAAACCAAGACACTCGAGGCGATGACCCCGGCCGAGTGGGAATCACTCTGCGACGGCTGCGGCAAGTGCTGCCTGTCCAAACTCGAAGACGAGGACACAGGAGAGATTTACTGGACCAGCGTCGGCTGCCGGCTGTTCGACGCTGGAAGCTGCCGCTGCTCCGATTATGCCAACCGGCTGGCGCGTGTTCCGGATTGCGTTGGGCTGACCCCGCAGAATGTGCGCACCATCAGCTGGCTGCCCAAGACCTGCGCCTACCGGTTGGTGGCCGAGGGCCGCGATCTCTACTGGTGGCACAGGCTGGTGTCGGGAAGCGATGAGACGGTGCACGAGGCCGGCATCTCGATGCGCGGCCGGGTCAGCGCCAGCGAGACCGATCTTGCCGAGCCGGACGACTATTTCGACCATATGCTTGCTGACGAGCCTTAGGATTCACTGCGAAATTAGGACCGGGAACGGACCCAAACGGGACGTTGCCCATTCGCCCTATATAACACCGATCCCAGAAACGAAGAGACTATCCCGTTCCTGATGAATGAACCGGAGATGAACGGCCGGTTCGCAGAAAATTCAGGCAGGCGGGTGCATTCTCCGTCCATCGCTTCGGTGAAAACGGGTGGAAACCCTCAACAAGGAGAAAAGACAATGTTCAACACCATCAAGACGGCGGCTCTTTCGGCTCTTGTCGGCCTTGGCACGCTTACCGCCATTCCGGCCCATGCGGACAGCATCTATCTCGGCTTCGGCAACAACCAGGACCCGCGCGTCGGGGTCTATACCGGCGACGACGATGGTTATTACCGCGAACGCCGCCGTGAGCGTGATTGGCGCCGGTCCTGTTCGCCCGAGCGTGCCCTCGATAAGGCCGAACGCATGGGCCTGCACCGCGTCCGCATCGTCGACGTCAGCCGCCGCACGGTCAAGGTTGCTGGCCGCCAGTACGGCGACCGCGTGGTGATCGTATTCGCCAATGAGCGCGGCTGTCCGATCATCTATCGCTAGGCCCCTTCGAGCTTTGCGGCCGGCGAGCTTTCAGCCGGTAGAGTAGCGGAGCCCCCTTCCCACCATGACGTAAGGTGGGCTCGAACCCCGGAGGATCGATCCTCTGGGGTTTCGTGCTGCGAGCTATTGGTCATTTCAGTTCGAAAGTCACCGTTACCTGCGCGGTATAGGAATTTTCGCCGGCCTGCACGGGGACCGACGCGCCGGCGGCATCGAATGCCTTGGCGTTGATCGGCATCGGCGGTGGTGCGAAATTCTGGTCGGTGATTTCCAGGACCCGGCCGATGCCGGCACCGGCCGCTTCGGCCAGCGTCTTGGCCTTGGCCATGGCATTGGCGACGGCCTTCTTGCGCGCCTCGGTGACGGCTGCCGCTGGATCGTCGTTGGAGAAGGAGATGCCGCCGCCCTGGTTGACGCCGAGCGAAACCGCCTTGTCGAGAATGTCGCCGGTCTTGTCGATGTCGCGGATGCGCACCGAAAGCGTGTTGGTCACCTGGTAGGCGACAAGCTCGGCGTCCTGGCTGCCGTCGGGCTTGTTGTTGTAGTTATAGCGCGGGTTGATCTGGATGCCCGCGGTCTGCAGGTCGCGCTCCTTAATGCCGGATGATTTCATCGCAGCAATCACCGCGGCCATGGCGTCGTTATTGGCATCGAGCGCTGCACGTGCTGTCTTGGCTTCGCGCATGACGCTGAGCGTCAGCAGAGCCAGATCGGGTGCTATCGCCGCCTCGCCTTCACCGGTGACGACGATACGCGGCGGCGGTGGCGAATCGGCGGCGGCCGCGATCGCCGGAAATGCGATAGCGGCGGCAATCGCCAGGGGCAAAATACGTCTGGTCATGAAATCTCCTCGATCTGCGATCCCAAGACAGCCGGGTGTTGGGCGGCGTCCAATGGGCGACGTGCAATAGATTATCAATATGGGCTGATTTGGGCGATCTCTGCCAGCCCCTTGGAACGTCTGCTCGGAAAGCCCTCGGAAAGCCTTGTGCGGTTCAGGGAAAAACACTAATCCAGCGCCGTGGGGCCTGTAGCTCAATGGTTAGAGCCGGCGGCTCATAACCGCTTGGTTGGGGGTTCGAGTCCCTCCGGGCCCACCATAACCTTTGATTTCATTGATGAAAATTGGCCTTTGCCCACGCCCTGCCCACGCTTTGCCCACGGCGCTTTGGCGGCAAAAAATCCTCTGAACGGGCGCGCTTTCGAACAGCTCGCGATTCATTGTGAGCCGACGATGCGCAAATTGGCCCGCCGCTTCGCCTGATCGCGCTTTTCTTCTCGCTGGTTTATCGCTCTAGCAATGTCGACGGCAATGCGCTTCTTGTTCGCCTCACGGACGTATTCGTCGGTCACCGTCATCGACGAATGTCCCATAGCCTCCATTATGGCACGCGCTTGGATGTTGCACTCGGCGAGGTAGGTTCCAAACGTGCGGCGCAGGCCATGAAGCGTATAGCCATCCGGTATTCCAGCCTGCCGGGTCCAATGCCGCATCATGCCGGTTAGGCTCTTTTCCGAGAAAGTGCTGCCATAAGCAGTCTTTAAGACGGTGCCGCCTTTCGATCGGTCGAGAGGTTCAAGCGCGGCTGCCAGCTTGTCTACGACCGGAATGAACATCTCTCGACCCCCGTGGCGATTGCGGTTTTTCTTCTGCCGAAAGTCAAAGGCTTCGATCAACACCAGCGAGCCGTCGAACAACTCGATCTCCTCGCTCACCATATCGCACCATTCAAGAGCAGCGATATCGGCGCGCCGATTGCCGAGCCAGAAACCGAGTGCGTAGCAGGTCCGAGCAGGGGTACCAATTGGATGCCGCTCTTCGTACTTTTCTCTGATCCCGATTGGCCAGGCCGGGTTCTTGGTGGACCTGGGCACGCGTACACGAATGGACAGCGATGGGTCGTCCTGCGGCTTAATCCATTTCTCGACTTGAATTGCCACCCACAGCAGTTTTTTGATCGCGACGAGAAGGTGCTTGGCGACCGTCCGGTTGGCAAGAAAGATGCCCTCGATTATCGCACGCAGACGATCGGCATCGAGATGTTCCACCGGGGTATCGCGCCACGTCAGTGGATAGTCAGGATCGACCTGCATCTCAAGGAAGCGTTCAATGAGCCGCAGGTTCTTCCGCTGCGTTGCCTCGTCAAAGTCCAGCCATTCCATGGTAGTTTCGAGTCGCCGTGCTGCATGCCCAAAAGTACGCGGCACGGCGCGCCCCGGCATGTTGATAATTTCCGCGCCGCCAGCGCGACCTTCAACGGCACGCCGGTAGGCGATCTCAAACGCTTCGTCGCCGGGCTGGCCGGGTAAGGTTATTTGTCGAGCACGGCGATTAGCTCGGAAGCGCCAGTACTCCTTGCCATTGACCAGGCGCGAAGAAGCTCCAGGATAGTCAGGATTTTTGGCCATTGCATTACTCTCCGCGCTGCAAGTCCTCGCGCAGGGGCTTCTTTAACAAGTCCTCACTTTCCATGGCAACGCGCAGCAGGACTGGATATGGAAAGCCTCTGCCTTGTTCTATACCTTCAAAGGTGCGCTTCGGTATTCCCAGCACCTTGGCCGCGGCTTCGGCGGTGAACCCTTCCTTGGCACGCCATGCTTTCACGTCTTGCGCAAGTTTCTCATTCTCGTTCACGTTATCCCTTCCGCGCCGGCCATCATCATACTACGCCTGCAGCGCATACGCAAATAGCGTAGTTGCTATCTTTATTCTACGTCTCGTTTGCTTCGTTTCAACAGCTCTTGTAGGCCGCTGTCTTTGTCCGGTAACGAGGTGAAAGCGATATCCAGGGCTACACGATCCCAGACAGCGCGGCTGTTGATGCGCTTGGGCTTCGGCATGCGCCCATCGGCAACCATCTCGTCAAAAAGCGTCGATCCGACACCGATGTAACGAGCTGCTTCCTCACGAGATAGCCCTCGTGGGGCATACGAGATTGCGTCACTCTTCATGGACGCTGCCTCGGTCCTGATATTCCGGGCGTGGTGGTATCGAAGCACAAAGCCACATCCTAGTTGTCATTTCGTAGCGACGAGATCGTGTTGGGCTAAAATAAGACGAGCCTCGTTAAGCGGAAGCGGCCTGACTAGTTCGCTCGGCGTAAACTGGCAGCAACGTGTGAACGGGGGCATTCCGGCAGGAGAGCAATCCGTGCGGCAAGTCGGCGGACGGCTTTTCGCTGAGCTGGCGATCAGTGAGCCATTACTCAGACGTACGCGTTCGGGCCGGTAGCTGCCTGTACGCTTCCCTGCATTCAATTGCGTGAAGCGGACCCTTCACGCGATCGCTTCCATCTGCCTCAACCGACGTTTAGGGTGACGGACGACGACGGGCAATCCTGGCCGCGGACGCCGCCGCCTAGGCCGCAGGCCTTCGCATCGGCATGCCCGCGAGCAAGGCGCAGGCGCTCGTTCCAGGACTTGTGATGCAGGAAGCGGATTTTGCGGCTGACCTCGAAAGCCTCAGCCGATTAGCGATCTGGGCGCTGCGGCGCTATGCGCTCAAGCTAACGGACACTACGCATGACGGATCAGTGTGACGAATGGGACTGGTGGTGGGGAGCATGGCAAAACCGTATTCGGTGCGGAGCATGCCATGCGCTCATGGACGCCGATACGCCCTGCCCGGTCTGCGCAGCGGACTATAGCGAGCCGGAACCGGTTATCGTAGACTGTGAAATCGTATCGTATCAGCGCACGCTGCCCGGCGCGCTCGACTGGTCGCCTTACGTCATGCTGCAGATCATGCATCGGGACTGGCTTCGCCCGCTTTCCGCTACCGATCCGAACAACCTGCCTCGTAACAAGGAACCGTCGGGAAGGGTGCTGGTCGCGCTGGTCTTCTGGACCTACTTTGAAACGTTGATGGATTGGTATTACGAGGCGGCTACGGAACGGCTTCCCGAAGCGGTTGCGCGTGATCTGCTCGGGCGATACGGGATGATCGGCAGACGCCTTGATCAAGTGCACCGCATCCTTTTTGGAACGACCTACGCGCAGGATCTCACCGACCTTGGCTTCGCCGATGTGGCCAGCCACCTCGAACACCTGCAAAAGCGACGAAACGCGTTTGTTCACGGCAATCCGGAGGCGATCGACGATCCCCTTGTCGAGCAGACTGTTCGGCTGATTCCACGCTTTCATGAGGCGTGGATTGGCTCGTTCAATTACCGCTGCGCTTGGCAGCGATAGAGCCGGCCAAAAGACAATCCGCTTGACCGGATTCCGGGCCCACGCTACGCTGATCCGCGTATTTGCGTTGTGAGAAGGAGCTTCATTTTCCATGGCTCAAAAGACATTCGGTGGTGCGATCAGCGAGGCCAGAAAGGCGAAGGGCTGGAGCCTGAAGGATCTCGCCTCGCGTATTCTCCGGGAGGATGGAGATGCCATATCGCCTCAATATCTCAACGATATCGAGCATGACCGCCGCAGTCCTTCCTCTGATCGCATGGTTCACCAGTTCGCTGACGCACTCGGGATAGAGCAGGACTGGCTCTATTACCTTGCCGGCCGTTTTCCTGCGGACGTACGCGACAAGAAACTCTCGGAAAAAGAAGTGACGGACCTGATGGTCGCATTTCGCGGCGGCCCGACGAAGGGAAGGAAAAACTGATGGTGCGATACGTCCCTGACCGCACGGGCCGATTTTCGCAGCGGCCGCATTACAAGCCAGAGGAACTGGACCGCCAATGCGAGTCCATCATCAGCAGCTTTCTCAAGGAACGCTACGGAGAGGTCCGATATCCAATATCGACCGACGATCTCACCGTGCTCATCGAACAAGACACCGAAGCGCTCGATCAATATGCGGACCTGTCTCAGTATGGGCTTCATGTCGAAGGGCTGACGCATTTCCAGCCGGGGCGCAAGCCGCGCGTAATGATCTCGGACAAGTTGGCCCTTGATGACAACCGCGAGAATAGGCTGCGGACCACCCTCGCGCACGAATACGGGCATGTCCGTTTTCACGCCTATCTGTGGGATATGGAACCGCCTGCTCCTGATCTGCTTAAGCGCAATCCCAGCGCCAATATGCAGGTGTGTTTCCGGGATACAATGCTGAACGCGCCCCAGACCGACTGGATGGAATGGCAGGCCGGTTACATCTCGGGCGCTATTCTTATGCCAGTTTCCAAGGTTCGTGAGGTCGTCCGGGAATATTGCGAATCGAACGGCCTTTATGGCGTTGTCGGACAAACCGATTCGCACGGCCGCGCGTTGAGCGAGGCGATCAGAGCAGCGTTTCAGGTTTCGGCGGACGCCGCGCGGATACGCTTGCTGAAGCTCGGAATTCTGGGGGCGCAGAGTGCCGGACCGTCCCTATTTGATGCCCTGTCGCAACCGAAATAGCGGCGGCCATCCAAACGGCTTGCGTTTTTTTTGCATCCGTTTTACGCTAATTAGCAGATCGGCGGATTTGCATCGTCGAGCAAAATGAAAGGACCCAGACTATGAGTAGACGTAATCAGCATGTTGTCCCTCACCACGGTGAATGGGCAGTTCGGGCGGAAGGATCGAACCGCGTGACCTCGACGCACGATACGCAGCGCGAAGCCATCGACCGCGCCCGGGAGATCTCCCGCCATCAGGAGTCGGAGCTTTTCATTCATGGGCGCGACGGTCGCATCCGGGCGCGTGACAGCCATGGTCATGATCCGTTTCCGCCGAAGAACTAACCCCAACGAAACGACAAAAAGGAGTTTGGAAAATGCCGCACGAAAATGAACACGGTCATGGTCATGGTCATGGTCATGGTGATACCTACAAGATCATTATCGACCGCCGCCCCTACGATTGGCCCAAACCCGTCATCACCGGCGCGGAGATTAAGAATCTGGTCGGCGTTGATCAGAACAGCTTCGAGGCCTGGCAGGATGTTCCGGGTCCCGAGGATATTCCGGTCGGTGACAATCAGGAGATCATTCTGACGCCGAAGGGCACCGAACGGTTCTTCACTGGCAAGAAGACAACCACGGAGGGCTGAGGGAATGACGTTTCTTCCGGCGGCCGATGTCGAATATCTGACCAGCAAACATATCGCGTACGAAGAGGTTCAGGACGGCAACAAGAAGGGAATAATCCTGAAAGGCCGTCCGTTGCCTGACGGCCGTTTCGATGCGGAGTGCGCCGATGTCCTGATCATCCTGCCTGCCGGATATCCTGACGTTGCGCCGGACATGTTTCACTTGATGCCGTGGGTGAAACTGATCAAAGGCGGCAAATACCCGAACAAAGCCGATCGGCCGGTTACGTTTGCCGGAAAGAACTGGCAACGGTGGTCGCGTCATAACAATGAGTGGCGGTCCGGTGTGGACGGCATCTGGACCATGATCAAGCGAATCGAAGACGCCTTGGAGAAGGCTGCATGACGACGTACAGCCTCTCACTCCGGGACAGTCATCTGGAAGAACTGCGCAATCATTTGCTGCGCCCGGATGGCTGTGAACATGCCGCATATCTGCTTTGCAGCTGGGCAGACATTCGCCGCGATCCCTGGGACCGGGAAGCGCACGAGAAATTCATTGTCGAACAGGTCGTGACGGTTCCCGACGATCACGTCGTGGAATCGACATCGAACGTTGTCACCTGGACGACCACGTCTTTCGTGCAGTTGCTCAAGCAAGCCGAAGCGAAATCGCAGGTGGTGGCAATCGTTCACAATCACCCTTCGGGCATGACGGAATTTTCCGAGCAGGATGATCGCAACGAGCCTGATCTCGTACAATTGGCGGTGAATCGGAATGGCGCCGGTACGAAAATGCTCAGCGTCATTTTGACGGCGGATGGAAAGCTCTCCGGTCGGGTCTGGCTCTTCCCCAATGAAGGCGCTCACGAACCACTTCGGATGGTCCGGGTCTACGGCAACCGATTTGCTCTTCACTATCCCGACAGGGGGAGCGGGCTCCCGGCACCGGCCCTGCAACGACAGGCACTGGCGTTCGGCAAGGCCCTCAATGAAGACCTGAGAAAATTGCGGGTCGGTGTGGTCGGATGCGGCGGAACGGGAAGCGCCGTCGCAATGCTGCTCTCGCGTCTCGGGGTGGGTCAGATCGTTCTGATCGATAACGATATCGTCGACCAGACGAATCTCAATCGACTACACGGATCCACGCAGAGCGATGCGGATGCGATGCGACCAAAAGTGGAAGTCGTGGCACGGGAAATCTCGCGCCTCGGGCTTGGTGTGCGGACGGTCCCCATCGAAGCCTGGGTCGGCGACCCGGGTTGCCGTGACGCCTTGCGGTCATCCGATGTGATATTCGGTTGCACCGACGACCATGAAGGCCGGTTGTTCCTCAACCGGTTTGCCTATTACTACTTGATACCCGTATTCGACATCGGCCTGGCCATCGACGTTGACGATCAGGAAGTCCCAAAGGTGAATGCGCTGGACGGGCGCGCCACCGTGCTGATGCCCCCCGAAACCTGCCTCGTTTGCCGGGGTGTCATCGACCCTGAGATCGCACGGGCGGAAGCACTCAAGCGGGAAGACCCCGAAGAATATGAGCAGCGCAAGGCAGAGGCCTATGTCGCCGGCGGCGGCGACCCCGCTCCTGCGGTCGTGACCTTCACGACGGAACTCGCCTGCCAGGGCATCAACGAACTGATTCACCGGCTACAAGGCTTCCGCGGCGAGGACGGCTCAGCCGCCAATCGGGTACGCAAGTTTCATCTCAATGAAGATCGCCGGTTTGGGCACAAATCAAAACCGGGTTGTGCCGTCTGCGGATCGGATGCGATCTGGGGCGAAGGTGACATTGAGCCCTTTCTTGGAAGGATCGGCTGATGCAGGTGATCGCGTCGATACTGCTGTGGCTGCTGGTTCAACTGCGGCTGATTCAGGCGCCGGATTTTGTCGCCTTGACGATCACGGATCACCCGGAACCGGGAGACATGAAATCGGGCAAGATCTATATCGTGGGCGGGAACGATTATCAGAAATGGGCCTACTTCCGGTGCCCCGCCGACCTCTCCGAGATTATCCAGCTTTCCCTGATGGAAAAGCGCCGTCCGCATTGGAAAATCACGGCGGACATCCTAGGCAGGCCGACCGTGCATCCTTCCGTGCGCCAACTTGATGGTTCATTCGCACATTTCTGGATCAAGAAGGGCCGAGTTCACTGGTGCGCAGATAGCGGTCGACGGCCTCAATCTTGGACATACGCAATTTAGCCTGTTACGTCACCAGGCCTCGGCGACCACCAGCAAATGGCTGCGTTCGATCTCGTCGCGCTCGCACTGGCCCTCGCGCTCCTCCACGAATTCAAAACATCATGTCCCGGGCCGAGGAAAGCAAGCAGCAGGTGCATGAAGAGAGATAGCCTGCGACACCTGGGCGCGAGACTTCCTGACCAGCGGCATCGCCGGTTACGCTGGCGACAATGGGCACACCTTGACCTGCCAATGAGTTTTTCCTTCACATGGAGTTAGAGTCCGGCCTTGACTGAAGGACGGACTGATGAAGTGGAAGCTGTTTACGGAAGAGCAGATCATTGCGGTTCTGCGCGAGCACGAGGCGGGCGCGAAAACGGGCGATCTGGCCCGCAGGCACAAGGCGAAGTATGGCGGGATGGACGTATCCGACGCCAAGCGCCTGAGGGCCCTTGAAGACGAGAATGCGAAGCTGAAGAAGCTGCTCGCCGACCAGATGCTGGAAGCCTCGGCACTTCGCGAGCTTCTGTCACAAAATGGTAGGGCCCGCCGCCAATCGCGAAGCCGTCGCGCATCTGTAGGCCGTCATGGGCCTATCAGAGCGTCGGGCCTGTTCCTTCGTCGGTGCCGATCGCAAGGTGATCCGCTACCAGTCATGCCGTCCGCCGGAGACCGAACTGCGCGGCCGGCTACGGGATCTTGCCAATGAACGCGCCGGTTGGCTATCGGCGGTTGTTCATCCTGCTGCGGCGGAAGGGCAAGCCGTCAGGGATCAACCGCATCTATCGGCTCTACCCGGGAGGAAGGGCTGACGGTTCGCAAGCGCTGGGCGTGGCGACGAGCGGTGGGCACGAGAGCGCCGATCCTGGTTGAGACGAGACCGAATGCGCGCTGGCCTTGGACTTCGTGCACGACCAGTTTGCCTGCGGACGGCGCTTCCACGTGCTGAACATCGTCGATGACGTGACGCGCGAATGCCTGGCCGCGATCCCGGACACGCCGATCTCCGGTCATCGGGTGGCACGTGAGCTGACCGATCTGATCAGCCGTCGCGGCAAGCCGGACATGATCGTTTCCGACCACGGCACCGTGTTCACCTCGAACGCCATCCTTGCCTGGTCGAAGGACCACCATTTCGAATGGTACTACATCGCGCCAAGCAAGCCGATGCAAAAAGGCTACGTCGGATCCTTCAATGGCCGCATGCGGGACGAGCTGCTGAACGAGAGCCTCTTCTTCGGCATCGATCATGCGCGGAGCGCCATCGCCGAATGGAGGAGGATTTCAACACCGCGAGGCCACATTCCTCGCTAGCATACCAGACCCCGGCGGCGTTGGCCGGAACCCTGACCGCAACCGCCTCCGACGCTCCGCTCGATAAGGGCTTCGCGTCTCCGCCGGTTGCTCAACCCGCGCCCTACAGCGTAACAGAAACGGTCGAGGCTCTAATTGCTGCTGGATGAAAGTTCAGTGGGAGGTCACAACCTGCAGCGTGGCCACCCCGGAGCGTCCGCTATGAGGCAGCGACAGAACCAACTTCAATGACCGAGATGAGGGCGCAAAGCTCACTTTCACTTCCCGCCATGCATGGGCCGAATTCGAGTCAGAATGCTTGGCTTCACTGGAAGTTTGGGCAGTGTTAATGTATCCCGAAAGCGGGAGGGATCACCCTCTCGCAGAATTTAATCAGTACAGTGGTATAGCGCTGCAAATCACCATTCGTCTTGGTCATTGGGTTCGCCAGACCGTAGATGGCCCAGTTTTAGGGGCCTTCAACCGCCGGTAATTTTCACCCGCGCGTTTTTGCTCTCGAGTTCATCCAGATAATCGGCCCACCATTGCATCATCTTTACGCGCTCTTCCCAGTGCTCTGCCCGGGCGTAGGCGCGACGAACGTCGTTGCTCTCAACATGGGCCAGCTGCCGCTCTATGGCGTCCGGATGCCACTTTCCGCATTCGTTTAGCAGAGTCGATGCCGTTGCTCGAAAACCGTGCGCGGTAGCTTCTTCCTTACCGTAGCCCATGCGGCGCAGGGCGGCGTTAAGCGTGTTGTCGGAAATCGGACGCGAACCCGATCGAACACTAGGAAACAGCAGCAACCCACCACCAGAGATTTCTCTAAGCGAGGTCAGGGCGCTGACGGCCTGCGTTGCAAGGGGTACGCGGTGCGGCCGTCGCATCTTCATGCGTCCTTCAGGGATGGTCCAAACCGAGCTTTCGAAATCGAACTCGTCCCATCCGGCCGCGCGCAGCTCGCCGGGGCGGGGAAACAGCAGGGCCATCAGCTTCAGGGCGGCTCGGGTTGTAGGCTGTCCGTCAAATGCATTGATCGCCCTCAGCAAGCCTCCCAAGGCCTTAGGATCGGTAACCGCGGCTCGCGGCGTGACCGTCGGACCGACGAGTGCGCCCCTCAGGGCGACCGTCGGATCTACATCGGCGCGTGCGGTTGCGATTGCATATCGAAACACGCTGCCGATGGTGGAGCGCAGTCGCCTGGCCGACTCGTATCGACCGCGAACCTCCACGCTGCGGAGAGCGGCAAGAATTGTGGCCGGATCGATCTCCCGAACGCTTTTGTCCCCAAACGTTGGATAGGCAAAGTCGAGCAACCATTTGACCTTGGTGATGGTCCGGTCGGCACGTCCCTCCTTCTTCAGCTTGTCGACGTAGTCCTCCGCGATTGACCGAAAGGTGTCCTCTGCCAAAGCCTTTTGCAACTTACGCTCTTGTGCGGGGTCGATGCCACGTAGGAGGAGACGTTTGGCGGTATCGCGCGCCTCGCGTGCCTCAGCGAGGGAGATGAGGGGATAGCTGCCCAACGCCAAAAGCTTCTGCTTGCCGCCAAAACGATAGGCGAGGCGCCATAGGCGAGATCCAGTAGGCTGCACCCAAAGCTGGAGCCCGCCTCCGTCAGTCAATTTCACGAGCTTGGAAGCGGGTCGGGCATTTCGGCATTTCACGTCGGAAAGGGCCATTTTCGGGACCTCCATTTGGCTGCATCGATACCATCAGGATCTCCAATACCAGCGAAAATACCAGCCCTCCGCCTCGTTGGACCAACTACGCCGAAATCCCACAAAACCCGACCAACCGCGCCTTGCGTGCCAAAATCACCAATGATTCCAGCTAGTTGAGCGTAGATGCTTCGGCGAAAGAGACTGTCGGGAGAAGGGGGGATGGTGCCCAGAGGCGGATTCGAACCACCGACACGCGGATTTTCAGTCCGCTGCTCTACCAACTGAGCTATCTGGGCCTGCTCCGGCGGGCGGCAATCTGCACACCGGGTTCATGAAAGCGCCGTCGGCACCCCTTGAAAGCGCGTGGGTTATAGCACGGGAATCCGGCCTGTCCAGCGCTTAGAGCATGATCCCGAAAAGTGGAATCCGGTTTTCGGAAAAAGATCATGCTCGGACAAAAAGCATGATCCCGAAAAGTGGAATCCGGTTTTCGGAAAAGATCATGCCCAAAGAAAACGCCAGAGCCTGTTCCGTCCGACACTACCCGGATGGAACAGGTTCTGGACATTGTTCAGGCGGGAAACGACAGGCAGGCCGCAAGGCCGATCATCGATCACGATCGCGGCTGCGAAACCGTCCCTAGCCTGTGGAAAAACCGCAGGCGGACGGCGCTATTTCTAGTCGTCGTTGTCGTCCTCGTCGTCGCGGCCCGGGATGACGTAGACGCCCTTCAGCCAGCGGTTGAGGTCGATGTCCTTGCAGCGCGTCGAGCAGAACGGGTAGGTTTCCCGCGCTGATGGCTTGCCGCATTCGGGGCAGGGCCGCCTGGGCCGCAACGGCGTGACCTTGTCGTCCGGGCTCATGGCCGCGCACCCGATAGCCAGTTGGCGTGCACCTTGAATCCTTCGCCGCTGAGCAGCGCTACCGTCTCGTAAAGCGGCAGGCCGACGACGTTGGTGTAGGAGCCGACAAGCTTGACGACGAAGGCGCCGGCAAGCCCCTGGACGGCATAGCCGCCGGCCTTGCCGCGCCATTCCCCCGACGCGATGTAAGCCTCGATCTCCTCGCGCGGCAGCCGCTTGAAGCGCACCCTGGTCTCGACCAGCCGCAAGCGCTGCTTGCCGCCAGGCGTGATCAGGCAAATGCCGGAATAGACCCGGTGCGAACGGCCGGACAACAGCCCAAGGCAGTTGGCGGCGTCGTCGAGCGTCTCGGCCTTGGGCAGGATGCGCCGCCCGACGGCAACCACCGTGTCGGCGGCCAGCACGAAGCTCGGTGCGTAGTCGGGTTCAGTCTTCAGCGAGGCCAGCGCCTTCTCGGCCTTCTGCGTCGCCAGGCGCTTGGCCAGCGAGCGCGGGTGTTCGGCGCGCAGCGGCGTCTCGTCGACATCGGCCGGCAGCACGCGGTCCGGCTCTATGCCGGCTTGCTGCAACAGCTCGATCCGGCGCGGCGAACCCGAGGCAAGCACGAGCTTCTGCAAAATGCCCATGGCGATCCCGGCCGGGTCCTTGAACTTACTTGAAGCGGTAGGTGATGCGGCCCTTGGTCAGGTCGTAGGGCGTCATCTCGACCAGGACCTTGTCGCCCGTCAAAACGCGGATGCGGTTCTTGCGCATGCGGCCGGCCGTATGGGCGATGATTTCATGCTCGTTTTCGAGCTTGACCCTGAACATCGCGTTGGGCAACAATTCCGTCACGACACCCGGAAACTCGAGGACTTCTTCCTTCGGCATTCGATACCTTTGCTTGGATGGGTACTTCCGGCGCCCCGGCCGGAAAGTTGCGCGGAACCTATATGATAAACGTCGGCTTGTGAACATGCTTAATCCGCGGCGTTTTCAGCCCCGTTGCCAAGAAAACGGCGGCCGATCCGCGCCTTCAGCCGCTCGCGTACGTCGCGATAGGCAGCCATGATCTGCTCGCGCGTGCCGCTGACGCCGGTCGGGTCGGGCATCGGCCAATACTCGACCTCGACGGCCAGCGAGCGGGTGAGTTCGAGCGCGGTGTGGTGGGCTTCCGGAGCCAGCGTGACGATCAGGTCGAAATAATCGTCCTCGAGGTCGTCCATCGTTCTCGGGTGCCGTTCGCCGAGCGACAGCCCTTCTTCGGCCAGCACGGCATCGACGAACGGATCGCGTTCGCCGCCGCGCACCCCAGCCGAGGCGACGAAGGTGGTAGGCGGAAGCACCTTGCGCGCAAGCAGTTCGGCCATCGGCGAGCGCACGGCATTCATGCCGCAGACAAACAGGATCGACCGGGGCAGGATCGACCGGGGCAGGATCGGGCTGGGCAGCGGGGCGGCCAGGTTTCAGCCTCGCCAGTGCAGCACGCAAACCAGCGTGAACAGCCGGCGCGCCGTGTCGAAATCGATGTCGATCTTGCCGGCAAGCCGGTCCATCAGCGTCTGCGAGCCTTCATTGTGCAGGCCGCGCCGGCCCATGTCGATCGCCTCGATATGGCTGGGCGTCGCGGTGCGGATGGCGTCGTAATAGCTTTCGCAGATCATGTAGTAATCCTTGACGATGCGCCGAAGCGGCGTCAGCGACAGGATGTGGGTGACCACGGTTGCGCCGTCCTCGCGCGTCACCGCGAATACCAGCCGCGACTCGGCCAGCGACAATTTCAGCCGGTATGGCCCGGCGCCGTCGTCATTGACCGGCTGGAAGCGGTTCTCCTCGATCAGATCGAAGATTGCCACCGCCCGCTCATGCTCGATATCGGGCGTCGAGCGGCCGATCGTCTCGTCGAGCTCGACATCGATCAGCCTCGCGCGGGTTTGGTCGTAGTCGGACATTTCTACATGTTCAGCCGTATGGCGACGGAGCGTCCATGTGCGTCGAGGCCTTCCGCCTTGGCAAGCGTGATCGCCGCCGGCGCCAGCGCCCGCAACTGCTCCGGCCCGAGCTTGAGGATCGAGGTGCGCTTGACGAAATCGAGCACCGAAAGACCGGACGAAAAGCGCGCCGAGCGCGCCGTCGGCAGCACGTGGTTGGAACCGGCGACATAGTCGCCGATAGCTTCCGGCGTGTGGCGGCCGAGAAAGACCGCACCGGCATTGCGCATCCGCGCCAGGAAGGCCTCTGGGTCGTCGATGGCAAGCTCGACATGTTCGGCCGCGATGCGGTCGACCAGCGGCAGTGCCGCCTCGATCGTCGGCACCAGGATCACGGCGCCGAAATCGCGCCAGCTCGCCGCCGCCGTTTCTCCGCGCGGCAGGTTCTGCAACTGGCGTTCGACCGCCTGTTCGACCGCTGCGCCAAAGGCAGCATCGTCGGTGATCAGGATCGACTGCGCCGACACGTCATGCTCGGCCTGGGCGAGCAGGTCGGCTGCGATCCAGTCAGGATCGTTGCTGCCGTCGGCCACGACCAGCACTTCCGACGGGCCGGCGATCATGTCGATGCCGACCGTGCCGAACACCTGGCGCTTGGCCGCCGCGACATAGGCATTGCCGGGGCCGACGATCTTGGCGACGGGCTTTATCGTCGCGGTACCATAGGCAAGGGCGGCGATCGCCTGGGCGCCGCCGACGCGGTAGATTTCGGAGACGCCGGCAAGATCGGCCGCCACCAGCACCAGCGGCGGCACCTCGCCGCCGGAGGCCGGCACCACCATGGCGATGCGCTCGACGCCGGCGACCTTGGCCGGCACGGCGTTCATCAGCACCGAGCTCGGATAGCTCGCCGTCCCCCCCGGCACATAGAGCCCGACCGCCTCGATCGCCGTCCAGCGCGAGCCGAGCTCGACACCTGCGGCATCCGTATAGCGATCATCTTTAGGCATCTGCCGCTGGTGGTGGGAGCGGATGCGCTCGCGCGCGAATTTCAGCGCCACGACCGTCTGTGGATCGGCGGCATCGTAAGCTTTGGCAATGTCGTCCCTGGAGACGGCGATCCCGAGCCTGGCGAGGTCGCCGCCGCCGAATTTCTGCGTGTATCCGATAAGCGCCGCGTCGCCCTCGGCGCGCACCTTGGCGATGATCTCGCGCACCACGGTGTCGACATCGGCCGAGACTTCCCGCTTGGTCAGCAGGAACGCGGCAAAGCGCTGCTCGAAATCGGCGTCGGACTGGCGTAGCGTGATGGCCATCGGTTCAAACCCTGTGGACCGGGCGCGACGTCGCTTCCCAGGCGCCGCCGACATCGGCAAGCCGCGCCTCGATGCATTCGACATCGAGCATGATTGCGCCGCCGCCCGAAAAGATCAGCTCGACGATGCCGGCCGGCTTGTCGAGCGCGAGAAAGCTGATCGCCAGTAGCGACAGCACGTCGTCGGGCTTGTCGCGGGCAATGCCGCTGGTCTTGGCGCCGAGCACCCGGTCGAAATGCAGCACGGCCTGCCGCCGCTCATTGTGCTGGCGCAACAAGCCGGATTTCACCTCCCAGACGAAGCGGTTCATGGTCAGCACGAAGCGCTTTACCGAAGGCAGGTATTCGAGATCGCTGACCTTCATCACGGCATCCTGGACATGCGCCGAGATGATGCTCAGATCCTGATCGTCGAGCGCGACAAGCTTAAGGCCATTCATGCGGAATTCGCACCTGCGAAGGTTTACATTTGGCCTTCTGTTAGGCGGTCTCGGCGATCCGCGCAACCGGACCGCAAGCCTTGCGGAAAGGCTCTAGCCCGAAATGCGCTCGATCTCCGCGCCGCAGCCGGACAGCTTTTCCTCCAGCCGCTCGAAGCCGCGGTCGAGATGATAGACACGGTTGACCGTGGTTTCGCCTTCGGCCGCAAGGCCGGCGATGACCAGCGACACCGAGGCGCGAAGGTCGGTCGCCATGACCGGCGCGCCCTTCAGCTTCGCCACCCCGTCGACGATCGCCGTCTGGCCGGACAGCGTGATGTGGGCGCCGAGCCGGGCGAGTTCCTGGACGTGCATGAAGCGGTTTTCGAAGATCGTCTCGGTGATGCGAGACTTGCCCTTGGCCATTGTCATCAGGCCCATGAACTGCGCCTGCAGATCGGTCGGGAATGCCGGGAAGGGCGCCGTCGTCACGTCGACCGGCGAAATGCCGGCACCGTTGCGCCTGACGCGGATGCCGGAATTGGTCTGCGTGATCTCGGCACCGGTCTGCGAAATGATGTCCAGCGCCGTCTGCAACAGCTCGGGCCGCGCGCCTTCCAGCACGACGTCGCCGCCGGTCATCGCCACCGCCATCGCATAGGTGCCGGTCTCGATACGGTCGGGGATCACTCTGACGCGGGCGCCCGACAGCGCCTCAACGCCGTCGATGGTGATGGTCGCCGTGCCGGCGCCGGAGATCTTCGCGCCCATGGCGTTGAGGCATTCGGCGAGGTTGACGATCTCCGGCTCGCGCGCGGCGTTTTCCAGCACCGTCTCACCCTTTGCCAGCGAGGCCGCCATCATCAGCACATGGGTGGCGCCGACCGAGACTTTCGGGAACACGTAGCGGTTGCCGACAAGCCGGCCGTTCCTGGTCTTGGCGATGACATAGCCGGTGTCGACGTCGATATCGGCGCCCAGCGCCTGCAGGCCTTCGAGGAACAGGTCGACCGGGCGCGTACCGATGGCGCAGCCGCCGGGCAGCGACACCTTGGCCTCGCCCATGCGGGCCAGCAGCGGGCCGATCACCCAGAACGACGCCCGCATCTTCGACACCAGCTCGTAAGGCGCGGTGGTGTCGACGATGTTGCGGGCCGAGAAAGTGATGGTCCGCGAATAGCCTTCCTGCTGCTTTTCGCGGCGGCCATTGACCGAATAGTCGACGCCGTGATTGCCGAGGATGCGGATCAGCTGCTCGACATCGGCCAGATGCGGCACGTTTTCCAGCGTCAGCGTATCATCGGTTAAAAGCGAGGCGATCATCAGCGGCAGCGCGGCGTTTTTCGCGCCCGAGATCGGGATGCTTCCGGCAAGCTTGTTGCCGCCGACAATTCTGATGCGATCCATGAAGAGCGTCCCCTCGGCGCAAAGGCCGGTTTAAATCGGTTGAGTGTGTTGCGGCCCGTCTAGACCATTGGCCGGCTTGGTTCAAGAAACAGGCTATTCCCCACTTTGGCCCACGCCGACTTGCCAAAATATCGGCGACCAACATAGCCGATTCGCATTAATCTTTTTTCATCGCCGCCTGCAGCCCCTCTGGCCGCTCGTCGGCCTCGCCAGCGCGCCGCTTGTCGGCGTCGCCGATCCGTCGCGAGCGCGATTGCGCCTTGCGCTTCTGCAAATTGGCGCGCAACTGCTCGGCCAGCCGGTCCTTGCGACCGGCCTTTTTCGCTGGATCATCCTTCTTCGGTGGCTTGTTCGGAGAAACTATCTTGCCGTTCATCGTTCCGTCCCTGGCGGCGACCCGCCGGTGCGGATCAAGGGATAGCGAACATTGTGGCACGGCCATGTCCGCAGCAACCGCCTGGTGCGGCCTTTCAACCCGGCCCCGTTTGTGCCCCTTGTCTTGGCCTTGCGCTTGCCGGTTCGATATGGCAGAAGCCCCGCCATCGGCGGCTGCGGTAGCTCAGTGGTAGAGCACTCCCTTGGTAAGGGAGAGGTCGAGAGTTCAATCCTCTCTCGCAGCACCAGCTTATCCCTTTGAAATCGCTCAAGCGTTTGACGCGCAAGGCGTCTTGTCCATTCTGATGTTACAAATCGTGTAACAAAATGGAAGGAATCGATGGCGGGGCGAGTTCGAAATCTCCTTAATCGCGACGGCCGCTACTTTGCTCGGCTTGTGATCCCGAAGGACCTTCGGTCCCTTTCTTCCACCGTGATCGTGACGTTTGGCCAGAACCGGACGTTCGCCCAGTTCGGCTCGCGGGATGGCGTGAGAAATTGGTCCGTGTCGTAACGGGGCACAGGTGCTATCCTAACAGAGGCTAATGTTGGGACCGAGAGCACAACGATGCAAGTCGCGATGATGGGTTCGGGGGGAATTGGCGGGTATCTCGGGGCGCGGCTCGCGCAGGCCGGGGAAGATGTCGCGTTCATCGCACGTGGCGCGCACCTGGAAGCAATGCGTCGGCACGGTTTGCGGTTGGAGAGCCCGCTCGGCAACATCACGCTGCCCCAGGTAATGGCGACCGAAACACCCGCAGATATCAGCTTGGTCGATATCGTCGTATTCGCAGTCAAACTTTACGATATCGAAAAAGCGGCTGCGGCGATAGTGCCGCTGGTTGGGCCAGGGACGAGAATCCTGACACTTCAGAACGGCATAGACAGCACCGATATTCTTGCTCGATTTGTGCCACGTTCGCAAATTGTCGGGGGCGCAGCTTATGTTTCAGTTCACCTCCAAGAGCCCGGCCTTGTCGTCCACCGTGGCGGCGTCACCCAGTTCATAATCGGCGGACGCGGTGATGCTAGGATGGAACTGTTAAGAGACGCATGTAGTCGCGCCATCGGCGTCGAACTGCAGACGATTGATGACGTCGATCAGGTGCTCTGGACCAAGTTCGTCACGCTTTGCGCCTTTTCTGGCGCGACCAGCCTGATACGCGCCGGTATTGGTCCGATCTTGGCCGATTCTGAATCCCGAATCTTCATAGAACAGTTGCGGGACGAAGGAATGGCGGTGGCGTCGGCGGCGGGCCACCCCATGGCGGAAGGATATGCTGAGAACGCGATATCGCTATGGCGAACCTTTCCGCCCGAGACCCAAGCCTCGATGGCCATCGATTTCTCCCGAGGCAAGCCGACCGAACTCGCATGGCTGTCGGGGCGCCTACACGCGCTCGGCAATGAGCTTGGCGTGCCGACGCCGGCTCACACGGCCGTATACCGCGCACTGCATTTGCATGCTGAAGGTTCCGAATTATCGCGGAGCGACAGTTTGGAGGGGAACAAATGAGAACGGGTCGAAATGCAGACACACCTTCGCTCGGCGCCGAGGACAACCAGGCGCTGTTTAACAGGCAGTTGGCAGCTTACCGAAAGATCGTCGGCGAAAACCTCATGTTTCATCGTGAGGTCTATGGCCTCCTTCGCGACGTGCTTTGTCAACAAATGCCGAAACCGTTTAAGTTTCTTGATATCGCTTGTGGGGACGCAATGGCGTCGGCGGAGGCGCTCAAAGGAACCTCTGTCGAGCACTATTACGGCATCGACCTTTCTGCACAGTCGTTGGAACTCGCGAGCGAAGCGCTGAAGGTATTGGCATGTCCTGTCGAGCTACGATGTTGCGATTTCGTTGAAGCGCTGTCCGATTGGACCGTGCCAGTCGACGTGGTGTGGATTGGAATGTCGCTTCATCATCTGCAGCCTGAAGGGAAGGCTCGGTTGATGAGAGATGTGCACGATGCGTTGAACCGAGGTGGCATATTCCTGATCTGGGAGCCCACACTGCTTGACGGAGAAAACCGAGCTGAATGGCTCGACCGATTTTCGGCGTGTCGGGTTACGTTTGCAGCGGTGACAGATGGCGAATTCGCCGCGATGGAGAGCCACATGCGCTTGGCTGACTTTCCTGAGCCGGCCGACACTTGGACGGCGATGGGCCATCAAGCTGGATTTACCAATGCAGAGCAACTGTTCATGATGCCAAACCGACTAGGGAGAGTTTTCAAGTATTGGAACTAGATCGTCGCGGTGGCATTGGCTGCGATGACGATTGCCAGCGGCGCAAGGCGTGGCTCCTCTGCGTGTCCAAAGGGTAGCCGACGGCCCGGTAGGGTTTTAACAAAAGGTGCTGGCGCGTCCTCATATGAGCCGTTCTTGCGTTCCACTTCTGAGAGAATGGTGCCGATGGCGTTGAGGTCAAAACCCAACACCCTGAACGACCGGAGTTCGACCCGGGCAGACATTCGCAGCTCGTTGACTGGCTGTCTGCAACAGATCGAGAGCGGAAGTACCACCCCGGGGAAATGTCGCCTCAGTCGAGGCTGGCCGGCGACGAGAACGGCTGATTGGCGTCGACCACGAAGATGGCCAACTCATCGAGATCGGTTGTGCCGGCGCTGAACACCTCCATAGGCGTGTTGGCCCCGTGTCCGATCATAGCCGTGCCAGCTTCAGCATAGGTCGTTCCGTGGGGCGTTTTCTGGCCGACCTTGCCGGCCAGCACATAGAAGGCCTCCGGTCCCGGATGCGTATGGATTTTCGTCTTGACGCCGGGGGCTCCACCGGCGCGGTTGACACGCAGCAAATACTCGCTTGCGCTGATCGGAGGGATCGGTCCGATCTCGACGACCTTGGTTCCGCCAGTCGTAGAGCCATCCTTCGGTCCAAGCGTGAACAGCCAGACCTTGCCTGCGATCTCCGCCGCAAGCGAGGTCGGGCCTGCAGCGCTTTGGGCCTCCGCCAGCGTTGGCAGATTATCCAGCCGCCAGTACAACGGTCCGGCGGGCAGTTCCTTCACCTTTTTCTCAACCACCGGCTCGACGGCGAATTTGCTGTCTGCGGGCATTGAGGCTGACGTCATCAGCCCGAAAGCACACACCGAGAACATAAGCAGGCCAATACGGCGGGCGCTGAGGGCATGCGGCTTCATGGTTGGTCCTCCCTTTCATGGTCGTCCCCTCGACCCAATATTAGCTATAGCACATGTACCGCCTTACGGCACGAACCAAGTTTCGGGCCAGCTAAAGCGCCTGCCGCTAAAGAAGACTGTTCATGATGCCAAACCGTCCAGCGAGAGTTTTCAAGTATTGGAACTAGGTCGTCGCGGTGGCATTGGCTGCGATGACGAGTGCCAGCGGCGCAAGGCGTGGCTCCTCTGCGTGTCCAAAGGGTAGCCGACGGCCCGTTAGGGTTCGACGCGGTTTGCCCCCAGGCTGCTCGGCGTGAGTTCAACGATCCAGCCGTCCAAATCGGCCTGCGGATGGCAGCCTTTGGGCGCCGGCCCGGCATGCTCCTGGACCCGGCTTGCAGAGCCGTTCCCGCATCTCGCAATTTTTCGGACGCAGCGCGGCTCCCGGCTCACGTGGCGTCGGGCGGTGCAAGAAAACAGTTCTCATGCTCTTCGGTCGGATGAAGGCAAATATGATAATTGCCATCCTGGGACGGAATCTCATCACCATACGGAATGAAGTATCGCTGCTGCCGCGTGATCTTCCGATGATCCCCAGGCCTTAGGATGACAACCCAGCCACCGGGACGAACATGAACCGCCCGCGCGTTCTTGCGTTCCGCTCCGGCATGCTGCCGACCCGTGCTGCCCCATTTTGTTGACTCTTGAAATAGGTACAGCTAATATAGAAATAGCTAATGTAGGAGAGTAGGCTCCTTTATCTCTCAACTACTTGAGTTCCTTCCACAACTAATTGAAGTCAGCGATTAACCGCCCCAGAGTTCCATAGGCTCATGAGGACAGATGGGAAATGCAATCCCTTTCCTTTAGCGCCCTGATCGTAGGATTGCTGAGATTTGTGCTGATCTCTGTCCAGTATATTCACGGAAACCCATACACGAACGCTCGTTCTCCTCATGAAATTCGCGAGAAGGTTGTCCCTGGGAATCCGACTGATGAAGTCGATGTCGCAATCGTTCTCGCGGCCGACATGTCCGGCTCCATCAATCACATAGAGGCAAGGCTACAACGCGAGAGCTATGCGGCTGCTTTGGAATCAGCGACCGTGCTTAACGTGATCAAAGAGGGTATGCACGGCAAGATCGCCGTCACCTTTGTCGAATGGTCAAGCCGCGGCTCCTTGGAAACCCGGGTGGGCTGGACCATTCTTTCTGATGCAAAGGATGCGGCCGTCATCGCTGAGGCACTCCGGAAGAAGTCAGAATGGCCACGCTCTGGTCCGCACGGATCGAATACGTCGATCTCATACGCGATCGACGCCTCCGTGGACGCCTTTGACAAACTGCCTGTCCCAACGTTGCGCAGAATCATCGATATTTCAGGCGACGGATCAAACAATGACGGAACGTCCGTCGAGGACAGCCGCCAGAGAGCACTCCAGAAAGCCATCGTGATCAATGGTCTTCCGATAGGCGCCGACGTTGAGAATGGAGAGACGACGATGGAATATTATGAGCGGCACGTGATCGGAGGACCCGGCTCGTTCGTCATTCCCGCCGACAGTGCCGCTGCCTTTCAATCGGCAATAATCAGGAAGTTAATTCGAGAAGTGAGTTCCGCCTCCGGCAAAGCACGTTCTTGGACGGACCCTGCGGTCTGCTCGACGGAGCTCTGAAAATAGTCCAACAGTTGACGGGCTGTCGCTGATTGAACGTTACTTAAGAAAGATTCGAGCGATTTTGGGGGGATCCAAAATCGGCTAGGCGCTGATCTCGAAGCAAAACGGTAGCCCTGATTAGGGTTCGAAGTAGTCTTGCCTGTGTCTGACGTGAGTCCAACAGTCCAGCCGTCCAAAATCGGTCCGCGCATGGCAGCCAGAGCCGTTCGGGCGGGCGCTCGAAAATGCCTGAGGTGCCAAGCATCTCGCCATGCTGAGAGAATGCCAAAGGTCGAGGCACAGCTCGCGCTCGCATGCGCGGCGAAAGCATTCTGGTTTGCCCCTGCTGCTGCCGGCTGAACAAGCTCCAGTCGGGAACAATCACTTAACGACTCGCGTTTCTTGGTAGGGCGCGCATTTGTACACGGCAGCGGGCCTCGAAGGCTCGCTCATGTCGCGCCAGCGTTTCAATCGCACTCGCCTCAGCCCTCACGATTTGGCTATTTGTGAACGCGTGTTTGATCGGGTTTGCACAGATGAGCGTATCGACCCTCTAAGTCTTGATGCCGAAGCCTTGGCGGTGATGATTGTCGCAATCTTCCGAAACTTGACTACCAATGAGCGCGAACTGCTCGAGGAAGTTAGGTCTCTTCGTCGCTCAAAAGGCACAGAGAAGGCGCACTAGCCTGGCGGCGTTCCCGGGCGAATTGGTCTAGTCCCGCTTTGGCACAGCCGTTTGGCATCTGAATTGCTCATTGAGAATCGCCAGAGTGTAGCCAGCGAGCTTGCGAAGGGGATGGAAATGGAAATGGGCTTAGCCAAAGACTTATCGGATGTCGCGCTCACATTCGAATGTCCGGATTGCTCGCATCCGGCGGTAAGAAAGGGCTCTGCGCTAAGAACGATCGCGCACTTCAAATGCGCCGGGTGCAACGCAAAGGTGCGGATCACCTATCCGCAGAAGCTGGCGATCTTCGAAAAGCACAGGCTATTGGCCGCAGGCGGCCGCCGCGAGCGAGCCAAGGAATACTACGGTGCCGGCAACATCGGTCGGCCCGCCGATGCGGCCGAAGTGGCTTCGCGACCTCTGCCGCGTGCAGCGACACGTGCTTGAGCCTTCCTCATCCGCGCGGCCTTCGCCCTTTTTACGCGTGTTGACCATGACAATGCGGTCAAGCGGAATAATTCCGGCGAACGGCTCGTTAGTTCCTTAGACGATGCTAAAATATGGCAAAGTGTCCGAATGTCACTTCATGAAGCCCGCCAGACCGGCTGCGGCTCGCTCTGGCCTAACCTCGAAGGGAACCAGGGATGAAAATTTCGACCTCTTTGACAAGACGAAATGTTGTCGCCGCGCTGACGCTGGCCGCCGCATCGACGGCGGTTTTGCCTGCCGACAAGGCGCTTGCCCAGGCCAAGAAAACCACATCCGAGAAAACTCTGTATGAGCGGCTGGGGGGCGTGTTCGCCATCGCGGCGGTGATCGATCATTTCAGCGACGCCGTCGTGAAGAACCCGATCGTCGGCAAGAAGTCCAAGAATCCACAATTGCGCAAATGGCACACCAAGAACCTGGAAAGGTTGCCCGGCCTCAAATTCATGCGCACGCTGTGGGTCTGCGACGTTTCTGGTGGGCCCTTCAAGTTCGTCGCCACCAAGCCCGGCACGACGCCGCTCGGCCTCGAAGAGGCGCATCGCGATCTGCGGATCTCCCCCGCGGAATTCGATGAGGTCGCAGCGGAACTCGGGCGGACCTTAGATCATTTCAAAATTCCGAAGCCTGAGAAAACCGAAGTCCTGGAGGCTTTCGCCGCGCACAAAGACGAGGTCACAGCCGGCTACGTCAAGCGGGGCTGAAGCGCTTAGGTCGTGCGGGCATTCGTTCCGAGCATGGCGCGCGTCGCCGTGACTATGCGGCGCGGCCGTAGCTCGGCGAGCAGTCCTACGCCGAACCGGCCCGAGCTGTCTCCACTCTGAGCGACCCTTCCGGCAGCGGCCGCAGGAGTTCAGACTCGGACCTCGTCAGATGGATCCACGCCGCCCAGTCCGATGGCCGCAGCACAACCACTTGCCGGTTGTGATATGGCGCCACGTCCGGCCCCGGCTCGCTCGTCAGCATCGTGAACGTCGGCGGCTTGTTGCCGACACCCTCGCGCCACAGCCCGGCAATCGCCATGAACGAATGGCCGGTCAGCGTGAACCTGTGCTTGGTTTTTGGATATTTCGTTCCCGTGAATTCGAAGAATGCCGAGGCCGGAACGAGGCAGCGCTTGCTGTTGCCGAACTGCCGGCCCTCGGAGCGAAAGTTGAATACAGGTCCGCCTTTTGGCCCGGCCGGAGGAAAGCCGAACGTCATCGACGCCAGTTCGATTGTGTCGCCGGCAACCCGCATCACGGGTGCGGGGTCATTGATGTGGATATCGTCTGCCTGCGGCAGATCCAGTTCGGTTTGATGGCTGGGGATTTTGAGCGCCAGCGATTCCATCATCCGGCAATACTCGGCCCAGGCGATGTGCTGCTCGTAGTCATTGCACATGAAAGGGCTCCGCTCGCTCGACCGAAATCAGTTCAACATAGCGTTTTGCGCGATTGCTGGCGGATTTGACATAGGCCTATTTGGGCCGGCGTGCGGCAGCGATGGCCTGCAACAGATTGATGCTGTTCACGTCGGGTTGACTGGAGCCGGCAACGGCAAGTGCTGCGGCTTCGGCTATTTTCGCGACGTCGTCGCTGCTGATTGTTCCATGCTTTTCCAGCAGATTTACAAGTTCGACAACGAGAAGAAAGGCGTTCACGCCATATCGTTCGGCTTTGAGCTCGAACTCGCCCCGAGCCAATCTCTCCGCGTCCCCCTCAGCCCGTTTGTCCACCTTGGCGTCCTCTCCTATGGCTACAAGCTATAAACGCTTAGCACGAATGGTTTAATCCTTCGAACTGGCCGCACCTTTGGCCAGTTGCCAATTGCCGGGAGCTCGGCGCCGTGTCGCCGGTGGCAAGGGCATGGGTTCAGCCAAGGATGAGACCTGCCAATAGAACTGTAAGAAAAAGGGACAGCACGACGGCAAGCAGCCCGCATGCTTCCAAAGTGTTAGTTTGCCAAGCTTTCGTCGGGCGCCCTCGGTTTGAATTCCTGCTTCGCGAAACAAACTTCATCGGGCACCAGATCGGACGCGGGGCCGGCTTGAATTTGGCCACGCGGTCCTCTTCATCGGCCCGGCAGGCATGTCCGCGGAACTCCGGAGCACCGTATGCGCCGCGCCGGCCTGCTTTTCATCGACGCGGGCCATCACCAGTACGACACCCTCCGCGATCTTCGGCTTGCGCGACTTCTGCGCGAAATTGGCGAAAGTTCCAAGAAGCACGCCGGCAAAGCCGCCCCAGGCCGCACCGACCAGGGCCATGCCGGCCATCCCGGCAGGATCAACGCCTTGAGCTCCAAAAGCGCTAAAACCGGCCAACAGACCGGCCGTCGCACCAAGTGCGGCGCCAGTACTTGCACCCCGCCAGAGAGCGCTCATCTCATCGTCGTAATATCCAGCAACGCTGATCGGTTCATCGTTGTCATTGTAAGATCCGACGACGCTGATCTGGCGGCGGCGAATCCCGGCAGCCTGAAGTCTGGCAACGGCACGAGCTGCCTGGGCATGGGAATTGAACAGTCTGCTGATCGTTTGCATTTGCGCCCAGGCCCGACGCTCGTTCGGAGCGTCGGGCCTCTCCTCCCTGGCCTTGAACTCTTCCACCGGGCGCATCTCCGTCGCGCCCAAAGCTCAGCACAACGTGAGCCAGCCGGCTACGTTCCTCAGCCGGGGCTTCGGTCCAATCCTTGAGTATTTTGCATGGGACCTAAGTCTGACCTGCTTGAGCGCAATGGACAGTGAGGCCACGCCGACAAGGGGGCCGCTGCCGAGTCGAAGAGAGGTCTACGACGCTATCGAAGACCCAAAAAGCTCAAAATGGCGATTACGATCACAATGGCGCCGACCAGCCAGATAATGTTGTTCATGATTGCACTCCTTCGTCTCGGGGCCGGGCGTACGCCGAGGCGAAGCCCGCCACGAAAGCAGAACGTTAGATGCAGCTAAAGGTTGCTCACGGGCCACGCTGTCGAAAGTGCCCGCCGCACGAAGCAGCACGGCGGGCGACGCAGAGTTTCACCCCGGTGGGAGAAGACGGGCGTTGCGTCCAAGGCTTAGCCGATGCTTCTGGACCAGTTATCTACTTGGCGCTCCGCCTCTTCCTTGGCGATGCCATATCGCTCCTGGATGCGGCCTGCCAACTGATCCCGGTTGCCCTCGATCCGATCGAGATCGTCGTCGGTGAGGTCACCCCACTGCTCTTTTGCCTTGCCTTTGAACTGTGTCCATTTTCCCTTGATTTGATCCCAGTTCATATGTTCCTCCTTGCTTCCTCGGCCCGCACCGAAGCGGAGCGCGGACCGATCGGTATTTCGATGTTGGTTATGAATGAAGATTAGCAGCCGCTAAAAGTTCCGGTGCCGGCGCAAAAAGCCCGCCGTGCCGGACTGCGAGCTGATGTTGATGATGCCGGAGTTTGATGCTCTCTTGCAGCGCCATCGAGGCGCCGGTGACCAGCGCCACCTTGCCGGCAGCGTCGAATTTCGGCGTGAACTCATTTGCCGTGCGGTGCCACCTTGTTCTTCAAATCGGTCCGGCTGCCGTGTCGGACCGAATAGGCTCGCGTGAATTCGGCGCCCAGGAGAAATATCTCGGCCGAATAATAGACCCATAACAGCACCACGAGCAGGGCGCCGGCCGCGCCGTATGACGATGAGATGGCGCTGGTTCCGATGTACCAGCCAATCAGCGACTTGCCGATTGTGAACAGAAACCCGGTGACCACGGCGCCGACGCCGACATCGCGCCATTGCAGGCTGCGATCGGGCAACACCTTGTAGATCGCGGCAAACAGCAGCGTGATCAGGGCAAACGAGACAATCCCGTTGATGGCGCTCAGGATGATGGTGCCGAACGGGAGATAGGCGTTGATGACTTCTCCGAGCGCCGAAATTGCGGCGCTCACAACCAGCGACACCAGCAGCAGGAACCCGAGGGCGGCGACTAGGCCAAGGCTCGCAATGCGTGCTCGAACCAGCCGTGAAATCGTTGCCCCGCTCGGTTTGACTTTCCAGATTTCGTTCAGCGCCAGCTGCATTTCGCCGAACACGCCGGATGCGGCAACGAACAGCGTGACCAGCCCCAGAATGCTGGCAAGGGTTCCCGCTTCCTTCTGCGAGGCGTTTTCGATCGTTGCCTGCAGCAGTTCGGCACTTTGCGGCCCCATCAGGCCGGCGATCTGTGCCGAAAGGGCGAGTTGCGCCGCCTCATGCCCGAAGGCCATGCCGGCGATAGCGACAACGATGAGCAGGATCGGTGCAAGCGAGGTCGTGGCATAAAACGCTATCGCCGCCCCATGGCTCAGCGCATTGTCCTCGATAAAGCCGAGAACGCTCTGCTTGAGAAGCCTCCAGCCCTCTGCTGCCAAACTCCACATGTGGCCCTCGCATGCTGTTAACAAACAAGTAGCGGCGGCGCGGCATTAGGCGAGGGGTGGGGGCTCGGCCGGAACAAAGCCGGTAACGGCATGCTGTACAAGGCGATCGGCTACAAGGCGGCGCTCAGCGAACAGCCCGCGAAAGGTCCCGCTCGACTGAGGCCAGGCCACATGCTCACAACGCGACCAATGGAACCACCACAGTTGTCGCATAATTTATCGGGTATCGATTGAAGTACGGGAACTCGATAACGAAAGCATACTTGGCCGTCAGATGTGCCATGCGAAAGCCGCCGCTCGGAGGATCGATCCCAATCGTCACTTCGACGTCTTTCAATCCCAAATCCAGTAATTTTTCCGTGGCGATGGCTTGGATTTGGGCCTGCGTCAGCGAGTTTTTCATTTGCAGCGCGCGCGAGGACGTTTCCAGCGTGTACCGAACACTCGACATGGCATTCAAGGCCCAGCCGAATGCGAAGATGCCGATCAAAAGCATTATCAGAACAGGCGCGATCAGCGCGAACTCCAGTGCAGCTCCGCCTGACGCCCCGCATATGAAGGCTCTCCGTTTAGCGAACACGAATCACCTGTTGGTGGCTGAGCGCGCGCGAGAGGGAAAACGCGCCGAAACTGAAGGGTGGGGACCAGGTGGCTGTCGCCTGTATTTCCACAAAGACGGCGGGAGCTTTCGAACTGTCGCACAGGACAGATGGATCGACCACGATGGTCCCGCACATATATTTTCGGCCCAGCGTCACCTGCGCGTCATCAGGATGGTTTTCCCAGCTCGAAAGGGCGACGACTTGGATAGTCGCGTCGTCGGCTGCGCCTTGCATTACTAGATTGGCCGCCGTTTTAACGCCGGCACGCATCGACAATGCGCTTGATACAAAAGACCAGCCGTCAATAATGCCGAGAAGTACCAGGCAAAGGATCGGCAGGACCAGCGCCAACTCGACCGCGGCCGCACCTGAATCGCTCCGGAACATCCGGACTGACATCCGTGCCACGAAGATTACTCGACAAGCTTTATGGATTGCGCGGCCGGAATGTCACGCATCCCGAGGCTCGTGCAATCCTGGCTGATGCTCGTATTGCCAGACCACTGCACGGTACCGGCGACAACCTGCGTGCAACCACCCTTGCCAGAGAAATTGCCGAGGTAATTGACTGCCTGGGTTGGAAAATACAGGGCGCCGGTCAAAAGCGAATCCGCCGTGCCATTGAACGTGTTCGATCCCAGCGGGTTACCCTTGTTGCCGTAAAACAGAACACCGGAATACGTGCCCGACGTCGGTGCGCTAAGCTTGATGGTGGCATTGCCGTTCATGCTGACGCCCGAGCTGCCGGCCAGATAGATGATGACCCCGTCGCCGGAGATATTCGCGTTCGAGTTCGCTTTGAAATCACCGCCTTGGATGACGTACACGCCGGGCGAGAGGACAACATTGCCGCTTAGGCTCAACCCGCTGCAGTATGTCCCGGGGGTCAGGGTCGACAATTTCGAGTTTTGACAGGGGGTTGTGGCTGATGGTGTCGGCAGGTCGATAAAGGGATCACCGGCGGGTAAGGCCTGGGTTATAGGGCTGGCGCAAACGGTTGTTACAGGGTTGTTCAACGAAACGCCGCCGGCTGATATGAGACAGTCGACCTGAAGGTTGGCCGATCCCTGAAGCTTGATAGCATCCGCGGCTATGGAATTGGACATCACGGAGCAGCCCGTCAGCTTTGTGGTCGAACTGCCGGAAAAGAGCACCGCTTTGGAAGCGGAAGGATCGCGCGCCTGCATGCAGGCCTTTGAAGCGTCGGTGATAAGAGCCACCGCCCTTGCCTGCGCGCCAACCGAGGTTTGGGTGAATATCGCCGTGAAAAATCGATCGAGATTTTGACGAACGATAATCTCGACCGCCTTTTTCGCGACATTCGGGCCGGAAGACGGAGGGGTGAAAACCTCGATCGTACCTGTTGACGGTTCCCAGCCGTTCGTCGTCGCCGACAGCGTCGCGGCGGAGACTATCGTTGGCTTGTCGGATCCCGAAACCTTTTCCAGAGCGCCGGCATAGGCTGCCGCGTCGGCCACCGCCTGTAATTTCAGGCTGCTATAGAACCAGTAGGACGTCTCGACACCGAGGCCGGCTGCACCGACGACAATCGGCAACGACAGGGCAAATATGGTAGCAACGTTGCCGCTCTCGCCGGTTCCTTGCAAAGAGCGGAACACACGCCTGAGAATACGGGCACGCCTTTCCATTTGCCTATTTAAGCAGCAACGACTGAAGGATTGCCTAATATTTTCCGTCCATTTGTTAGCCGGGCTCCTCGCTCTGGCGGCCCGTGTCGTTTTCTGCAGCCTCTCCCGCCCCCGTCGAATTGGTTGGCTGCTGCAAGATTGAGCCAATTGCGGTTTGGCATCACGCGCAAGAATTCGCCGCCGCCGGCCGGTTTCGATTGGCAAAGGGTTGCCGTTCCCTGCTATTCCCGCTTCAAATCAAAAAGCAGTGGACGTTTCCAGCATGACCAATGTCGCCTTGACCGGGCTTGCCCGCGATCTTGCCAAGCGCGCCGCGGAAGACCGCCCGGTGCGCATCGGCGTCATCGGTTCGGGCGAGATGGGCACCGACCTGGTGACGCAAGGCATGCTGATGCCGGGCATTTCGGTTTGCGCGATCTCGACGCGCCGCCCGCATACGGCGCGTGACGCCATCCGCATCGCCTATGGCGATGAGGCGATGGCAGCCGAAGCAGACAGCGCTTCGAAGGTCAGCCAGGCGATCGAGAGCGGCAAGATCGCAATCACCTCGAACGAGACACTGGTCACCAATCCCCTCATCGATGTCGTCATCGACGCCACCGGCAAGCCCGGCGTCGCCGCCGATTTCGACCTGATGGCGATGCAGCACGGCAAGCATCTGGTGATGATGAACGTCGAGGCCGACGTCACCATCGGCTGCTATCTGAAGCAGCAGGCCGACCAACTCGGTGTCGTCTATTCGGTCGGCGCCGGCGACGAGCCGTCGAGCTGCATGGAACTGATCGAGTTCGCCTCGGCGCTCGGCTACACCATCGTTTCCGCTGGCAAGGGCAAGAACAACCCTCTCAACCACGACGCCGTTCCAGACGACTACCGCGCGGAAGCGCTGCGTCGCAACATGAACCCGCGCATGCTGGTCGAGTTCGTCGACGGCTCCAAGACCATGGTCGAGATGTGCGCCATCGCCAACGCCACCGGGCTGGTGCCCGACGTTCCCGGCATGCACGGCCCCAAGGCCGACCGCGACGAACTGGTCAAGGTGCTGATCCCGCGCGAGCATGGCGGCATCCTGTCGAAGAAGGGCGTCGTCGACTACACCGTCGGCAAGGGCGTGGCGCCCGGCGTCTTCGTCATCGTCGAGGCGACGCATCCGCGCATCATCGAGCGCATGGACGATCTGCATATTGGCCACGGCCCCTATTACAGCTTCTTCAGGCCCTACCATCTGACCTCGCTGGAAGTGCCGCTGACGGCCGCCCGTATCGCGCTTTACGGCAGGCCCGACATGGTGCCGCTTCCGCGGCCGGTGGCCGAGGTCTGCGCCGTGGCCAAGCGCGATCTGGCGGCAGGCGAGGTTTTCGATGCGATCGGCGAGACCTGCTACCGCTCCTGGACCATGACCGTCGAACAGGCCCGCGCCCATCGCGCCGTGCCGGTCGGTCTGCTCGAAGGCGGCAAGGTGCTGAAACCGGTGAGGAAAGGCGAATTGCTCACCGCCGACAATGCCGCGCCCGACCCGACGACCAGGCTGTTCGCCTTACGCCGGCTGCAGGACGAGATGCTGTATGGGAATCTGGGTGATGGCTGAGGTGCGGGAACCCGAGTTGAAGCGGGAAAGTGGACGCCTTTCCCTGGCAGAGCGGGTCGCGGTCATTGCCGACGATCTCAAAGCCAAGGCGGGCAAGGACGGACGGCCGTGAACAAGGACGAGATCGACCACTTGTGGGGACATCGCTGATATTTTGTCGACATTCTAGGCTATCGCGATTTTGACGTCGGCAGGACAGAGGGGGGCGCGAAGGAGCGCTGCGTAGCGGCTTTTCTACGGCGGCTATTGCCCCTGAAACGCACGGCAGACCATTGCCGCCGACCGGCTTCTCCCAAAAGCCTTACTTCCCCAGCTCTATCGACCGCAGCCGCGCCGCTTCCACCGCTTCGGTTAGCAGTTGCGTCAGCCGGTTCTCGCCCATCAGTACGGCCAGTGCGGCGGCCGTCGTGCCGTTGGGGCTGGTCACTTGCTGCCTGAGCACGCCTGGCTCCTCGCCGCTTTCGGCGGCAAGCGAGGCGGCGCCATAGACCGTCTGCATGGCCAGGAGCTTTGCGACCTTGCCAGGCAGGCCGGCCTTCTCGGCCGCCACCGTCAGCGCTTCGATGAAATGGAAGATATAGGCCGGTCCCGACCCGGACACTGCCGTCACCGCATCCATCAGGCCCTCGCCATCGATATCGGCCACTTGCCCGCTCGCCGAAAGCAGGTCGGCGACAAGACGTTTGGTGTCGTCGGAGACCAGCCTGTTGGAAAACACCACCATCATGCCCTTGCCGATTGCCGCCGGCGTGTTGGGCATGCAGCGCACGATCGGCGCGCGGTCGCCGAGAATGCGTTCGAACGTGGCGATCGGCGTCCCGGCGGCGATGCTGAGGAAAGTGGTTCGGCCATCGTTGAAGCGGATGTAGCCAGCCGTCACGTCGCGGATCACCTGCGGCTTGACCGCAATGACGACGAGGGCCGGCACCGCGTCCGCCGGAATGACACCGGCATCCGCGGCAGCAGCGCAGCCCAGTGCTTCGGCACGCTTGCGCAACTCGGCATTGGGCTCGACCACGAACACCGCAGCCGGAGCGAGCTTGCCGGCTTTCAGCCAGCCCGAGAGCATGGCGTAGCCCATATTGCCGCAACCGGCGAGAACAAGCCTGATCGTCATCGAAGGCCTCCCATAGAGATGGCCTCCCATAGACGTTCGTGGAAGGGCGGGGAAGCCCCTGTTGGGACTGTGACCAGGCGGAACCCGGACCTGCGGTTGGGATGCGCATACAGTCGCGCAGGGGCGGGCCGACCAAATTAACCTTTTGTTTCCTGTGCCTGTTTAGCATCGCTTAACCAGTGGACGGTCGCTGCGTCCCAGCCCGAGGGAAAACTCCAGGAACCATGGCTTACAGGAATGATCGTGAACACTGGAGGAACGCCCGGTCCTTGCTGTCGCTCGTCGAGGCAGTGCGCGACGAAGACGAAGCATCGCTGGTTTCGCTAGAGGATCGTGCAGCCCCGTCATGGCGCGAGGATGCCGCCACACGCCATCGTCTCGCCCGCTCGCGCCGCGAAGCGCGTGCCAGTCCGATCCTGTTGGCAGCCGGCGGCATAAGCCAACCCCATCGTGACGAGCCAGAGGCCGGCAACATGCTGATGGAAGAGGCTGCAGCTGCCGATATAGTTTTCGACCCCGCTGGCTCCCTTGGCGGCCCCGATGCCGGTTCCGCCGAGGACAAAGCGTACCGGGCCGCGCGTACGGGGCCGATCGGTGCCGTGTTGTCGACGCTGAGCAGGCTCATTCCCGGCAGAGCGCCGGAGGAGATGGCGTCCGGCCAAACTTCCGCCGCGACAAATTCCAGCGCAAATATGCCGCCTGCCTTCCATCCGCAGCCGCTCAGTGCCGAACAGGCACCTTATCCGCAGCAACCCGCGCCGCCGCATTCGGCCCATGCTCAGGTCTCGGAAGCCGCCGATCAGCAAAGTCAGATCGAGGAAATCCGCGCCAGCCTGCGCGAATTCCGCGAGGCGGTTCGCGAGCTCACCGAAAACCGCACGCGCCGGCGCTATTTCTAAGCGTCGAATAAAGCATGCCGGTTTCGAGTTAACGGCATGGGACGGCGCATTGACGGGATTGCCCGGCTCGATTTTCGTGAAAATGCCGCGCTGCATGTTCGCCCGCCTGCGCATGGTTCTGGGCAACGACCTGCATAAAAGGTATCTGGAGCGCGCCGCATGGATGCTTTAACGCGGCAGACTTAGGCGATAGGCGTCGAGGGTGGTTCATGGCTGAGTTGATTGACGGAAAAAGCGTCGCCGAAGACGTGGTGCGGCGGGTCAAGGCCCTGACCGCCGAACTGGCGGAGAAGGGCGGGCGGCAGCCCGGTCTCGCAGTGGTCATCGTCGGCGAGGATCCGGCGAGCCAGGTCTATGTCGCCTCCAAATCCCGTACCGCCAAGCAATGCGGCTTCCATTCGGTTCAGCACACGCTGCCGGCTGAAACCTCCGAGCCGGACCTGTTGAAGATCATAGGCCAGCTCAACGCCGATCCGGCCATCAACGGCATTCTGGTGCAGCTTCCGCTTCCCGGCCATATCGATGCCGGCAAGATCATCCAGGCAATAGCGCCGGAGAAGGATGTCGACGGCTTCCACTTCATCAATGTCGGCAAGCTCGGCACCGGCGAGCTCGATACCGCCTTCGTACCTTGCACGCCGGCCGGCTCGATGCTGCTGATCGAACGGGTGCGTGGCGAGGACCTGTCCGGCCTCAATGCGGTCGTCGTCGGGCGCTCAAACATCGTCGGCAAACCGATGGCCAATCTGCTGCTTGCCGCCAACTGCACCGTCACCATCGCACACAGCCGCACCAGGGACCTGCCGGCGCTTGCCCGCACCGCCGATATTCTGGTCGCAGCCGTCGGCCGGCCTGAGATGGTGCGCGGCGACTGGGTCAAATCAGGCGCCACTGTCATCGACGTCGGCATCAACCGCATCGCGGCACCTGAAAAGGGCGAAGGCAAGACGCGCCTCGTCGGCGATGTCGCCTTTGCCGAAGCAGCGAAGGCGGCCGGCGCCATCACGCCGGTGCCTGGCGGCGTCGGACCGATGACCATTGCCATGCTGATGGCCAACACGCTAGCTTCCGCCTACCTCGCAGCCGGGTTGAAACGGCCTTCCTTCTGACCAGAGAGCAGCGTCCTTGCCAAACCCCACTGTTCCCTTAGAGCGGCCGGTCACCAATGATCCCGTTCAGGGCGGCCGGCAGTTCGGGTTTCTGCTGGTCGACAAGTTCTCCATGTTCTCGCTGGCCGCGGCAATCGACACATTCCGGTCGGCGAACCGGCTGCTCGGCCGCGATTTCTATGGCTGGACGACGGTGTCGGCCGACGGCGATGCCGTCATGGCCTCCAACGGCCTGCCGCTCAAGATCGACTATGCCGTTGCCGATCTGCCGCCGGTCGATATCCTTTTTGTTTCGGTCGGGCTGACGACGGAATTTCCCGGCAAGAGCAAGGTGCTGGCGGCGCTGCGCAGCTGGGGCCGACGCGGCAACGCGCTCGGCGCGCTTTCGGTCGGCTCCTATCTGCTTGCCGAGGCAGGCCAGCTCGATGGCTATCGCTGCACCATCCATTGGGAAAACCGCGCCGGTTTCCTCGAACGCTTTCCGGAGATCAACTGTACCGGCAACGTCTTCGAGATCGACCGCAAGCGCTATACCTGCGCCGGCGGCACCACCTCGATCGACCTGATGCTGGAGATCGTGCGCGGCGATTTCGGCTCGGGTCTCGCTAATGGCGTCGCCAACCAGTTCCAGCATGAGCGCATCCGCTCGGCCGGCGACCGCCAGCGCGTCGGCCCGGAACGCGACCTGACCGGCAAGTCGGAAAAGCTGCGGCGCATCGTCGAGCTGATGGCCGACCATCTCGACGAGCCGCTGTCGGCGGTACAGCTTGCGAAGTCGGCGGGCCTGTCCGTGCGCCAGGTCGAGCGCCTGTTCCTGCGCCATCTCAGCGTGACGCCCGGGCGCTATTACATGCGGCTCAGACTCGAGCGGGCGCGCGAATTGCTGCGCCAGACCAACATGCCGATCCTCGACGTGGCGATCGCCACCGGCTTCACTTCGCATTCCTATTTTGCCCAGAGCTATCGGCTGCAATTCGGCCGGCCGCCTTCCGAGGAACGTCGCACGACCTATTGAAGGTTTCACACGGATGCGGCGCAGCTTCGTGCTCCGCCCGGGCTTGTGTCGCAACGCAGCGTCAAATAGCTTTCCGGCGCCGAGCGGCGGCGACTGACCGGGGAGATATTCGATGGCGGGATTTGTGCGGAGCGCCGCTGTGGCGGCCCTGCTGCTGTGGATGACGGGGTTAGGCTTCGCCGCCGATCGCGTCATCGTCATTCTCGATGCCTCCGGCTCGATGTGGGCGCAGATCGACGGCAAGCCCAAGCTCGAAATCGCCCGTCAATCGCTGCGGAACGTGCTGCAATCGGTCCCGGCCGTCGAGGAAATCGGCCTCATGGCCTATGGTCATCGCGAGAAGGCCAGTTGCGACGACATCGAACTCATCGTGCCGCCGCAGGCAGGCTCGGCCAGTGCGATCTCAGCCGCGGCCGACAGTCTGAAATTTCAGGGCAAGACGCCGCTGACCGCTGCGGTCAAGCAAGCGGCGGAAGCATTGAAATACACCGAGGACAAAGCGACGGTCGTTCTCATCACCGATGGCATCGAGACATGCAACGGCGACCCCTGTGCGCTCGGCAAGGAGCTGGAGGCTGCCGGCGTCGACTTCACCGTCGATGTCGTCGGCTTTGGTCTGACCGCTGCCGAAGGCAAGCAGGTCGCCTGCCTCGCCGACAACACCGGCGGCAAATATATCGAAGCGTCGGATGAAAAGGCATTGCAGGACGCCCTCGTCGAGACCGTCGCGCCTTCGCCACCCACTCCCGAACCGGCTCCCGCCCAGCCGGCAGAGTCCAATTTCGTGCCCACCGTCGTGCTTGCCGAGGGTGGCGATCCCGTCACCGACGGCAATGCCTGGGAGATCTACAAGGCGAATTCCGACGGCACGCGCGGCGATCCCGTCACCACCGAATATGGCACCTACAAGGGCAATCTGGAGCCGGGCGACTATATCGTCGTCGCACGCGCCGGCGAGGCCAGGGCCGAACAGAAAATCAAGATCGAGCCTGGCCAGGTCGCCAAGCCGCATTTCAACCTGAATGCCGGCACGCTGGTCATCCACCCCAGGCCAAGCGAAGGAGCGGACGTTGACGACGGCGCGGCTGTCGTAGTCGGCTATCCGGGCGTCGATACCCCGCCGACCTATTACGGCGACACGAAAGTCGTGCTGCCGGCCGGCGACGAGAAGGTGACGGTCACGATCGGCCAGGGGATGGTTACCGAGACGATCCCGCTTGCCGCCGGCAGCGTCATCGACAAGGACGTCATCGTCGGCGTCGGGCGTATCGTCGCCAATGCCTATTATGCTGCCGGCGGCGACAAGGCCGAGGGTTCGGGCGTCGGCTTCAGGGTGCTCCAGGCGAAAAAGAACGTCGACGGAACCAGGCAGGAGGTGACTTATGCCTATGGTCCGGACAGCAAGTTCGATCTGCCGCCCGACGATTATGTAATGGTCGCGACGGTCGACCTTGCGGTGGCCGAGCAGCCGTTCAGCGTCAAAATTGGCGACCATGAGGATCTGAAGATCGCGCTGAACGCCGGCATGCTGACGATCACCGCGCCAGGAGCCTCGAAGATCGAGATATTCGAGGCCAGGAAGGCCATCGACGGAACCCGCAAGTCGGTCGGTTACGCCTACGACCAGAAGTATGAAGCCACCCTGTCGGCCGGCGACTACGCGGTGGTTTCGGAGAAATCGGACAACAGCTCGAAAGAAGGCACGGTAACTGTCAGGGCCGGCGCGCGAGCCGAGCTCACGGTTCAATAGATCCAGAGCAATTCCAGGAAAATGTGGAACGGTTTTCCGTCCGGAATTGCGCAGAAACAAAGAGGGAGAGCGGCCATCGGCCGCTCTTCAGTCACGCCGTACCGAAGGCGCTGGCGCCATGGTCGGCGCGGCCTACCAACTGCCGGAATCCGGCGAAAAGCTCGCGGCCGAAGCCGAATTCATTGCCTATGAGGTCGCTGTCCGCGGGGCGGCGCAGTGCAAAATCGCCGGCCGGCACCAGTACTTCGAGCGTTCCGGCCTCGGCGTCGAGCCTGATGATATCGCCGTCATGGATCCTGGCGATCGGCCCGTCCTCCGCCGCTTCCGGCGTCACATGGATCGCCGCCGGCACCTTGCCGGAGGCGCCCGACATGCGCCCGTCGGTGACCAGCGCCACATGCTGGCCGCGGTCCTGCAGGATGCCGAGCACAGTGGTCAGCCTGTGCAATTCCGGCATGCCATTGGCCTTCGGACCCTGGAAGCGAATGACGGCGATGAAGTCGCCGGTCAGCGACCCCGCCTTGAACGCCTCGTTCAGCCCTTGCTGACTGTCGAACACCTTGGCCGGCGCCTCGATGATGCGCCGTTCCGGCTTGACCGCGGATGTCTTGATGACGGCGTGGCCGAGATTGCCTGAAAGCACTTTCAGCCCGCCGCTCGGCTGGAACGCCTTCTTGAACGGCGCCAGCACCTTCTCGTCGCCGCTCTGGCGCGGCGCGGCCTCGCGCACGACACCGCCGTCGGCACCGAGCTTGGCCTCGACCGCGTAGGGGCGCAGCCCTTCGCCCCACACCGTCTGCACATCCTCGTGCAGGATGCCCGCGTCGAGCAGTTCGCGGATCAGGAAGCCTAGCCCGCCGGCGGCGTGGAAGTGGTTTACATCGGCAAGGCCGTTCGGATAGACCCGCGCCAGCAGCGGCACCGCTTCCGAGATGTCCGAAATATCCTGCCAGGTAATGGCGATGCCGGCGGCCGCCGCCATGGCGATCAGGTGGATGGTGTGGTTGGTCGAACCGCCGGTGGCGTGCAGGCCGACGATGCCGTTGACGATCGAGCGCTCGTCGATCATCCGCCCGACCGGCGTGTAGGCGTTGCCGAGCGCGGTGATCGCCAGTGCCCGCTTGGTCGCTTCCCTGGTCAGCGCGTCGCGCAACGGCGTGCCGGGATTGACGAAGGAAGCGCCAGGCGTGTGCAGACCCATGATCTCCATCAGCATCTGGTTGGAATTGGCGGTGCCGTAGAAAGTGCAGGTTCCCGGCCCGTGGTAGGATTTTGATTCCGCTTCGAGCAGTTCGGCCCGCCCCGCCTTGCCCTCGGCATAAAGCTGGCGGATCTTGGCCTTTTCGTCGTTCGGAATGCCGGTCGTCATCGGCCCGGCCGGGATGAAGACCGCCGGCAGATGACCGAAGGTCAGCGCCGCGATCACCAACCCTGGCACGATCTTGTCGCAGACGCCGAGATAGACAGCGGCGTCGAACATATTGTGCGACAGGCCAATTGCCGCGGCCATGGCGATCACGTCGCGCGAAAACATTGACAGCTCCATTCCGGGCTGGCCCTGGGTGACGCCGTCGCACATCGCCGGCACGCCGCCGGCCACCTGGGCGATGCCGCCGGCCTCGCGCGCCGCGTCCTTGATCAGCGCCGGAAACGTCTCGAAAGGCTGATGCGCCGACAGCATATCGTTATAGGAGGTGATAATGCCGAGGTTCGGCACCCGGTCGCCGCCAAGCGCCACCTTTTCGGCGGGACTGCAGACCGCAAAGCCATGAGCCAGGTTGCCGCAGGACAGCACGGCCCGGTTGGCGGTGCGGTTCGAGGCTTCGGCGATGCGGCCGAGATAGGCCTCGCGGCCGGGCTTGGAGCGCTCACGGATGCGCCGGGTGATGGCTTCGATGTCGCGTCTTGCGGTCATGGCGGTCGGTCCTTTCAGGCGAGGTCCCGCAAACACCTTCCGGTTGTTGCCGGGACCTGCAGCCAAGTTGAGATCAGGGTGCCCAGAAAACCTCTACGGGCTTTTGAGTGGCGTCGAGCACGGCGCGAATGGGCTTTCGTGCTCCAGTTCCAAGCGCGGCCTCGAATGCGGTGCGTTTTTCCGCGCCCTCGATATGCAGCGCGATGAAGGCGGCATCGATGATCCGCGCCAGTGACAGCGTCAGCCGTGGCTCGCCTGCGCTTGCCGCGTTAACCGGAAGCACGATCCTTTGCGAGGACGGATCGAGCAATCTTGCCAGGTTGTCGGCATCGGGAAAGAACGAGGCGGTGTGGCCGTCGGTTCCCATGCCGAGCACCACTACGTCCAGCGGCCAAGGCAGCGATTGCAGCGCCTCATTGTCACAGATCGCCGTGTCCTCGATGCTTGTCGCTTGCTGGTAGAGCGGAACGAAATTCGCCGCCGCGGCCGCGTTCTGCAAAAGATTGGCGGCAACCAGGCCGGCATTGGAGCGCGGCGATGAGGGCGGCACGAAGCGCTCGTCGACCAATGTTATCGTCACCTTTTCCCAGGCGATTGGAACGGTCGATAGCGCTGCGAAGAATTTCGCCGGCGTCGTGCCGCCCGAGACCGCAAGCAGCGCCGTGCCGCGCTCGGCGATCGCCTTTGACAGACGGCCGGCGACGTGGCCGGCAAGCGCTGTCGCCAACTCCTGGCGTCCGGCAAATTCGTGCCAGTTGTAGGCGCCGCCTAATTGCTCTCGTGCCATGTCCGCCCGTCGCGTTCGATCAGCGCAATCGAGGCCGAGGGGCCCCATGTGCCGGCGGTGTAGCCTTGCGCCTCCTGCCTTGCGCTTTCCCAGGCGTCCTGGATCGGGTCGATCCATTTCCACGCCGCCTCGACCTCGTCGCGGCGCATGAACAGCGTCTGGTTGCGACGGATGACGTCCATGATCAGCCGCTCATAGGCATCGGGGGCGCGGCCGTCGAACGATTGCGCAAAACTCATGTCGAGCGGGATCTGGCGCAGCCGCATGCCGCCCGGCCCTGGATCCTTGATCATGATGAACTGCTTGACGCCTTCGTCGGGCTGCAACCTGATGACCAGCTGGTTGGCGAATATCGGCCCGGCGCTCTCGCCGAAGATCGAATGCGGGATCGGCTTGAATTCGATGACGATCTCCGAAACGCGGGTCGCCAGCCGCTTGCCTGTTCGGAGGTAGAACGGCACGCCCGCCCAGCGCCAGTTGCCGATCTCGGCCTTGAGCGCAACGAAAGTCTCGGTGTTGCTGTTCTTGCCGAGTTCCTCGACATAGCCTTTCACCGGCCCGCCGGCTGAGGCGCCGGCCCGGTACTGGCCGCGCACCGTGTGCTTCGGCGCGTCGTTGCCGTTGATGCGCTTGAGCGCCCGCAACACCTTCAGCTTTTCGTCACGGACGGCATCGGCATCCATCGACGACGGCGCCTCCATGGCGACGAGGCAGAGCAGTTGCAGCATGTGGTTCTGCACCATGTCGCGCAATGCGCCGGCCTTGTCGTAATAGGTGACGCGGTCTTCCAGACCGACTGTCTCGGCCACGGTGATCTGCACGTGATCGACATTGGCGGAATTCCAAAGCGGCTCGTAGAGCGCGTTGGCAAAGCGCAGCGCCATCAAATTCTGCACCGTCTCCTTGCCGAGATAGTGGTCGATGCGGAAAATCTGGCTTTCATGGAAGTCATCGCCGACCAGGTCGTTGAGCGTCCGCGCCGAAGCGAGATCGCGGCCGATCGGCTTTTCCAGCACGATGCGCGAATTGAGCGTGATCAGCCCGTTCTCCTTCAGCTTGTGCGAGATATCACCGAACAGCGCCGGCGCCACCGCCAGATAGAAAGCGCGGATGTGTTCGCTGTTGCCGATCGCCTTCTTCAGCCTGTCGAAGCCGGCACCAGTGGTTGCATCCGCCGGGACATAGGAGAGCCGTGCGAGGAACGTCTTCAGTTCCGTGGCGTCGATATCCTCCGGCTTCACATGGTCGGCAATCGCCTGCCTGGCGAAAGACTGGAATTCCTCGTCCGTCATCTTCGAACGTGATGTGCCGATGATGCGCGTCGGCTCGGAGAACTGGTGGTCGCGCTGGCGGTGGTACAGCGACGGCAGAAGCTTGCGTTCCGACAGGTCACCGGTGCCGCCGAAAATGATAAAGTCGAAAGGGTCGACGGGGATGATCTGGCTGGTCATGGTCTGTCCGCTCTGACGCCGGTCGCGATAACGCGGCTGATATAATCTAATCGATTTAAACTTGCCAGTGACATTGCGTCACATCCGCGTGTGCTCTTGACACCGGCGCTGGCCGGAGGCTTGTCGGCAAGCGATGCTTCCGGGAGCGTTCGCAGGTGCAGCATAAAGCGGGATCAAGGCGAAAGCCAAAGGAGAAATCGGCAATGGACACACATCTTTCGATTGCCATGGCCAAACGCATCGTCGATCGTCTTCAACGATGAATGAGAAAAGCATGCGCCTCAAAAACAAGGTGGCCGTCATCACCGGCGCTGCCTCGGGCTTTGGCGAGGGCATGGCCAGGCGCTTTGCCGAGGAGGGCGCGCGGGTAGTTGTCGCTGATCTGAACGCCAAGGGCGCAGAGCGCGTCGCCGGCGAGATCGGCGAAAATGCGATCTGGACCCAGACCGACGTCTCACTGCGATCCGAATTCGACGAAATGGTCCATGCTGCAATGAGCGCCTTCGGCCGCATCGACATCATGGTCAACAACGCCGGCTATACCCATCGCAACGGTGACATGCTGGAAGTCGACGAGGCGACCTTCGACCTGATCATGTCAGTCAACATGAAGGCGATCTACCACGCAGCACTTGCCGTGGTGCCGGTGATGGAGCGGCAAGGCGGCGGCGTCATTCTGACGACGGCTTCCACGGCCGGCATCAGGCCGCGGCCCGGCCTCACCTGGTACAACGCATCGAAGGGCTGGGCGATCACCGCGACCAAATCGATGGCCGTGGAACTCGCGCCGAAGAACATCCGCGTCAACTGTCTGTGCCCGGTTGCCGGCGAGACCGGCATGCTCGCGAAATTCATGGGCGCCGACACACCCGAGATCAGGGAGAAGTTCCGGGCGTCGATCCCGCTCGACCGGCTTTCGACCCCGCTTGACGTGGCCAACGCCGCGCTTTGGCTCGCATCGGACGAGGCGGCTTTCATCACTGGCGTGGCGCTGGAAGTCGACGGCGGGCGTTGTATTTGAACGGTCTGGTCATTCGGCGGAGGAATGGCTGACGGCGAGCGATCCGCGATCGCTCCGCCGGCCTTACGCCCCGGTTTTGACGTAGCTCTTGTAGACCCAGCCGCGCTTGCCGTTGTAGACGATCTGGCACCATTGCTTGCAGCTCATGACTTGCACCGACGTCTTCGCCGGCACGGTGAGAATGGCGGCCGCATTCTTTTTTGGGCCGGTGCGCATGGTGACGGATCTCAGGATGCGTCCGGTATCGGCAGTATCGGCTTTTCCGGACTTTGCCTTCGTGCTGTCGTCGTCTTCGCTCGCGGACTGCGTCGGAGGTTGCGGCTTGGGCGTCGGGATGGCGGCGGTCTGCGCGCCGTCCGGCCCGGTATTTTTCGTCGAGCTGCCGGGAGCCGCCACCTTGGCAAACAAAGCCGCAGCTTCGGCTTTGGCTGCCGGGTCGGCGAATGCCGCCGAAGCAGACGATTTGTCGGCCGCCTGCTCGGTCTGGCTTGCCAGTCGGTCGGACGCTGCCATGGCGGCGGCCGATGCCGCCCTTGGCCCCGTCCAGCGCGGATCATTGGGAGCCAGCGCCGGGATCTCGGGTTTCGCCGCGGCCACCGCCGGGGAAACCGCGTCGGCCTTGCCCGTCGTCCGCGGCGCCGCAGCGACCTTGCCAGGCATGATCTTCGTCGTCTTGACCGGAATGGTTGGAACGGTCTGCTCAGGGCTCGCCGCCGCCTGTCGTTCACTGGCCGGCAAGGCCAGCCACAGCGCCACCGCGGCAACGCCTAGCAGTGCGGCCGTGCCAAGTGCAGCGATCACGAAATGCGCGTTCGACCGGACCCCGTGCCAGAACGTCGGCCGCATATCGTAACCGAATTGCATCGCAAGGCGCCGTCGTTCCGGCGCGCCGAAACTGAAGGGCTCTCTCACTCTTGCCACCTCCATTTGCGGGCCGATGTTCTTACGACCCATGCCGGAGAGCCGGCATTTCGATCGGCATCGGTCCCAAACCAAAAGCGGGCAGGCCCGCAATAATTCCCCGTTCAGCTGCCCACGAGCATCATCTTTCGCCCGCGATTGTGGCATCACTGCGCCCTTGGCGGGAATTCTGCGCCCTGGTTAAGGATTCTGCAACGTCTGGTTAAATCCTGTCCCGCAACGCGTACCAGTTGAGCGCGAGAAAGAGCAGTGGCGCGCGCAAACGCCGGCCGCCGGGGAAAGATGGAATCTTCAGGTCCTCAATCGGCTTCAGCCGGTCGCGGTTGCCGGCGACCGTCTCGGCATAAAGCTTGCCGAAAAAGTTCGACAGCATGACGCCGTGGCCGGAATAACCGCCGACCGAGATCACATTGGGCATCACTTCGCGCACGAACGGCTTTCTCGGCACGGTGATGCCGACATAGCCGCCCCAGCCATGGGTGATCTCGACATCCTTCAGTGCCGGATAGATCTCGGCGATCTGCCGGCGGATGTGGATGTGGATGTCCTTGGGATCGTTGACCGCATAGATCTCGCGCCCGCCAAACAGCAGCCGCCCATCCTTCGATTTACGGAAATAGCGCACGACGAATCGCGAATCGTCGACCGCCTCGCCACCCGGCAACACTTTGGAATCGGCTCCCAGCGGTACCGTCGCGCCGATGAACGACCCGATCGGCATGATATGCGCGGCGCTCACCGGTTCGAGCGTGCCGCCATAGGCATTGACCCCGATCAGGCATTTAGCGGCGGTGATCGTGCCCTTCGGCGTCACAACCCTCACCTTGCCGCTGCTGACGGCGATGCCGGTCGACGGCGTCTGCTCGAACAGCTTTGCGCCGGCCTGTGCGGCGACTTTCGCTGTGCCGATCACCAGCTTCAGAGGATGGATATGGCCGGTGCCGGTGTCGCGGGTGCCGCCGAAATAATGCGTCGAGCCCAGCCGCTCGGCTGTCTCCGCGGCGTCCATGAATGAGATGTGCGGATAGCCGAAACGGCTCGCCATGATCTCGGCATGCGCCTTGTAGTCGTCGACATAGCGCTTCTTGTGCGCCACCGACATTTGGCCGGGCATATAGTCGATCTCGATCTGGTGCATCGCGGCAAAGTCGAGCAGATGCGCCTTGGCCTCTTCGGCCAGGTCGAACAGCGCCTTGGCGCGGGAAAAGCCGTATTCCGCTTCCAGCTCCTCTGCCCAGGCCCGCTGTCCAGTGCCGAGTTGGCCACCATTGCGGCCCGATGCGCCGTCACCGAAACGATGCGTTTCGATAAGCACGACATCCGCGCCTGTCTTGGCGAGATGAGCCGCCGCCGACAGGCCGGTAAAGCCGCCGCCGACGATCACCACATCGCATGTCCGGTCGCCGTCGAGTGCCGGATATTCGGGCCTAGGTCCGGCCGTGTCTTCGTACCAGGAGCGGCCGGGGGAGATTGGGGATTGGTAGGTCATGATGCTCGGCTAGGGGAGTAGGGGAGTAGGGCAGTAGGGCAGTAGGGCAGTAGGGCAGTAGGGCAGTAGGGCAGTAGGGCAGTAGGGCAGTAGGGCAGTAGGTGTCTATTCAGCCGACAGCTTGCGGATCAGAAGCCGCAAGAGCTTTCCTACGCTCTCGCTGTGGGGCATCAATGACTCGACCGCCTCGCGAGAAGCAATTCCAACCCGTTATGCGATTAGAAGGTGTGTCTCCAATTCCTTGAGTGATCCCTGGGCGATCCTGAGAAATTGTTGGTAGGAAGCTCAGCTTTCTCGGCCGTAACCCTCGGCGATGTTGGCGGGCACCGACGTTGCTGCCCGACGCACCTGACCCCTCAGCCCGTAGAGCTCGTCCTTCGGCCAGGTCCTTGTTACTTGGTAGATTGCAACCGTTAGATCCATGGCTTGCTGCCAAACGATCAGATCCCTATACGATGCGATCTTGTCCGTCATCCTTGCCCTACTCCCCTACTACACATTCAGCAGCAAATACTCCCTCTCCCACGGGCTGATCACTTCCATGAAGGTCTCGAATTCCGCTCGCTTGATCGCCGCATAGGTGGCGGCGAATGACTTGCCGAGCAGCGTGCCGAGTTCCTCGTCCGCCTCGAACAGGTCGACGGCTTCGAGCAGGCTGCGCGGCAGGTCGATCTGGTCCTCGTTGGCGGTCGTCAGAACCGGCGGCTCGGCCTTGATCTTATTGGTCATGCCGATCAGCCCGCAGGCAAGCGATGCCGCCAGCGCCAGATAGGGGTTGGCGTCCGAGGAGGGGATGCGGTTTTCGACGCGTCGCGCCGCCGGGTCGGAACGCGGCACGCGAAAGGCCGTGGTGCGGTTGTCGTAGCCCCATTTGTTGTTGACCGGCGCCGAGGCCGACTGCGTCAGCCGCCGGTAGGAATTGACGTAGGGCGCAAACATCACCAGCGCGTTCGGCACATGTTTCTGCATGCCGCCGATGAAATGGAAGAAGGCCTCGGTCTCCGAGCCGTCCTCCGCCGAAAAGACATTCTTGCCGGTCTTCTTGTCGATGATCGACTGATGGATATGCATGGCCGAACCGGGCTGCCCCTGGATCGGCTTGGCCATGAATGTGGCGTAGATTTCGTGCTTCAGCGCCGCCTCGCGAATGGTTCGCTTGAACATGAACACCTGGTCGGCGAGTTCGATCGGATCGCCGTGACGCAGATTGATTTCGAGTTGGCCGGCGCCCTCCTCGTGGATCAGCGTGTCGATCTCCAGGCCCTGGCTTTCGGAGAAATGGTAGATGTCGTCGATCAGTTCGTCGAATTCGTTGACCCCGGCGATCGAATAGCCGGCGCCGCCGCCGATCGGCCGCCCGGAGCGCCCGACAGGCGGGGTGAGCGGATAGTCCGGATCGGGGTTCTTGCGCACCAGGTAGAACTCGATCTCGGGCGCCACGACCGGTCTCAGCCCACGCTTGTCATAGGCGGCAAGCACGCGCTTCAGCACGTTGCGCGGCGTGAACTCGACCGAGCGGCCGTCCTGGTGGACGAGGTCGCAGATAACCGCCGCCGTAGGGTCCTCCTCCCACGGCACCACCGTCAGCGTCGAGAGGTCAGGCATCAGCTTGAGGTCGCCATCGTCCTCCGGATAGTGGAAGCCGTTGCCGTCCTCCGGATAGCCGCCGGAAATTGTCGTCATGAACACCGCCGAAGGCAGTGCCAGCGAGGTATTGGAAGTGAATTTCTTCGATGGCATCATCTTGCCGCGCGCAACCCCGGCCTGGTCGGGTGTGATGCATTCGATATCTTCGATGCCGCGCCATTCCAGCCAGGCGCTGACTTCCTTCCAGTTCTTGACGCCACGTTGGTTTTTCACGAAGGCAGGCGTGCGTGCGCGTCCTCCGCGGCTCGACGGACGGACTTCCTTTTTTGCAGGCGGCATCAATCACCAGATTTGTTGCAGATTGTGGAGTATAGCCGTTGCCGACGACGAAAGGGAAGGGGAGCCGGCTGGCGTGCGCCTCGATAACCGGGGAAACACAACGGCTTCCGGATAAAAGCCTCCTGGTCTAGGGTCGGCCTCCCGCAATGCTGCAATTGATGAGCCTCCATGCAACACAGCCGCAAACTGACGACGATCGGCTTCGACGCCGACGACACGCTGTGGCAGAACGAACAGTTCTTCCGCATCACCGAGAAGCGCTTTGCCGCACTGCTCGCCGATCACGCCGAGGCGAACCGGATTTCAGCAAGATTGCTGGAGGCAGAGAAGCGCAACCTCGCGGTCTACGGCTTCGGCATAAAGGGATTTACGCTGTCGATGATCGAGACGGCGATCGAGGTCACCGAGGGCCAGGTGCCGGCCTCGACCGTTGCCGAAATTCTCACCGTGGGCCGCGAGATGCTCAGCCATCCGATCGAGCCGCTGCCGCATGCGCGCGAAACCGTGGAAGAGCTGGCCGGCGCCTACCGCCTGGTGCTGATCACCAAGGGCGACCTGTTCGATCAGGAGCGTAAGCTGGCGCAATCCGGACTGGGCGAGCTGTTTGATGCCGTCGAGATCGTCAGCGACAAGAGCGCGGCCACCTATAGCCGCATCTTCAGCCGTCACGGCGACGGCCCGGAAAAGGGCATGATGGTCGGCAACTCGCTCAAATCGGACGTCGTGCCGGCCATCGAAGCCGGCGGTTGGGGCATCCATGTTCCGCATGAGCTGACCTGGGTGCTGGAACATGTCGAGCCGCCGGTCTCGGCGCCACGCTTTCGCCAGATAGCCAATCTCGGTGAACTGCCGGGCTTGATCGAGCGTATCGGCGAGAGTGATTGATCAGGTCTGCAGCCGAGGCATCGCGGTAGGCGTCAGTTGCGGCCAATTCCGATCAGCCGGTCGATCACCGGCTGCAGCCGTTCGGTGGTGATCGGCTTGACGACCACTGCATCGATGACGCTGGACAGGCCAAGGCTTTCCGGAGTGCCGGTCTTGACTGAAAGCAGGATCACCGACGGAAGCGATTTGCCTGACGCCCTTCGCAGTGCATCGATACCCGACAGCAAGGCGTTGCAGTCCCCGTTCTCCGCGCCGCCGTCGAGAACGACAGTCCCGGGAATCAGCGCGTGCAAGGCCTTTGCCGCGGTTTCGGGAGTTTCCGAGATCGGTTTGAGGCCGGACCGCTCTACGATCTTTGAAACCACGACGCGGTTGATCGGTGATTTTCCGACCACCAGCACCCGCGAGAAATCCGGGAGCATCCGCGTCTCCGTGTGCCGGCTAACGAAAGGCAGCTGTTTTGCAGTCTCGATATCGCGATTCGCTGGGCACATGGCGGGGTAGGCCGTTGTTCAATGTTTCAATGCAGGGTTGAAACTTGAGAGGTAATTGGCGTGAGATCACCGCTCATGTCAAGCTCAAATGGCATATCAGGAGAATATTGCAAGAAACATTAAAATTAAAATTAAGTGCTTTTCTTTGCCGCCGCCCGAGGGAGAGGTTGCAACCACAACCGGTCAGCTTCAGCGAAGCTTGACCTTGCAGCGCAGCCATAGCCGGTTCACGCAGGTTGGACGAAGGCGAGGCAGGTCTGTCGCGAGCTTGTCGTATCGCCTCGCCGGACTTCTACCCTTCCTCGTTGGCTAAGCACGTCTCTTTGATCGACGGGAGAGGACAATGGAACTCGTGACTCACAAGAAATTCAAAAATGGCCGGTTGATGCCTTGGGGAAAGGGTACGGTCGTTACCGGCGCAAAGGGGTTTGTCTACCTTTCCGGAAACACCGCGACGGCCGAGGACTACGATCCGATCTGCAAAAGCGGCGGCGGCGCCGTTGGCGATGCGGCCGCGCAGTGGCGCGCAATTCTCACCAACATCAAATCAGACCTGGAAGAGCTTGGCACTGCGCTCGACCATCTCATCAGGCTGACCTTCTTTGTCACGGGGCCATTTCCCGATGGCGGCGTTTTGAGCTCTCCCAATTTTCGCCTGGACGTCTTGGACGAATTCTTTGCCGAGCACTGCCCGAAGCACTGCAGCTACAACAACCCGCCGCCCTCGGAAGTTATTGGCGTTGCAGCGCTTGCGCAGTCTGACCTTGTCGTTGAAATCGTTGCACTAGCGGCTCTGCCGGACTAGGCAGAGCCGCAGCGTGCGAGGTGCGATAACATGCGCTGAAAAGAGGCGCGGTGCTATTGAGTTCATCAGTCGTGGCTCCGCTGCGTGACGATGACCGGGATCAGCAGATCGCCCCAGTTGCCGTCGCCGCCATGGTGCCGAGCCGAGCGCACCAGCTCGACCGAGACCCCGGCCTCGACCGCCTTCATCACTGACTGATTGAGCCTGTGCAGGTCGTTCGCCAGCATGCGGATGGTCGCCTGCTGGTCGACATTCATGCTGGTGGCCTGCTCTTCGGCCCGTTCCTTGACGCGGCTTATCGATGCCATTGGTCTTCTCCCTGTGTTGCCATGTCTGTTGTGTCGCCATGCCCGTTGGGCGTTCCCTCTGTTTGTCTGTTACCCGCTATTCCGCCGCCGGCCTGAACTGGGCGTGCTCGGTCGATCCACGCATGGCCGTGGTCGAAGACTGGCCACCGGTGATCGCCATCGAGACGGCGTCGAAATAGCCGGTGCCGACCTCGCGCTGGTGCTTGGTGGCGGTGTAGCCATTAGCTTCCGCGGCGAATTCCGCCTCCTGCAGTTCCGAATAGGCCGCCATCTGCCGCTCCTTGTAGCCGCGGGCGAGCTCGAACATGCCGAAATTGAGCTGGTGGAAACCGGCCAGTGTAATGAACTGGAACTTGTAACCCATGGCGCCGAGTTCCTTCTGGAACTTCGCAATTGTCGCGTCGTCGAGATTCTTCTTCCAGTTGAAAGACGGCGAGCAATTATAAGCAAGCAGCTTGCCGGGATGATGCTTGCGCACGCCCTCGGCAAACGTCCTGGCCTGCGCCAGATCGGGCTTGGAGGTCTCGCACCAGATCAGGTCCGCATAGGGCGCATAGGCGACGGCGCGGGCGATGCAGGGCTCGATGCCGTTGCTGACATGGTAGAAGCCCTCCGCCGTGCGGCCGGCGCCATAATCGACGAAGGGCCGGTCGCGTTCGTCGATGTCGGAGGTCAGGAGCTTTGCCGCTTCGGCGTCGGTGCGCGCCACGACCAGCGTCGGCGTGCCCATGACGTCGGCGGCAAGCCGCGCTGCGTTGAGGTTGCGGATGTGTGCGGCGGTCGGGATCAGCACCTTGCCGCCGAGATGGCCGCATTTCTTCTCCGAAGCCAGCTGGTCCTCGTAATGGACGCCGGCCGCACCCGCCTCGATGAACGCCTTCATGATCTCGAAAGCGTTGAGCGGCCCGCCGAAGCCGGCTTCCGCATCGGCGACGATCGGCGCGAACCAGGTGTCGACCGACAGCCCCTTGCCTTCCGAAGTCTCGATCTGGTCGGCGCGCTGCAGGGTGCGGTTGATGCGCTTGACCAGTTCGGGCGCCGCATTGGCGGGATAGAGCGACTGGTCCGGATACATGGCGGAGGCGGTGTTGGCATCGGCGGCGACCTGCCATCCCGACAGATAGATCGCCTTCAGCCCAGCCCGCACCTGCTGCATCGCCTGGTTGCCCGACATGGCACCCAGCGCGTTGACGAAATCCTCCTCGTGGATGAGCTGCCACAGCCGGTTCGCGCCCATTTCGGCGAGGCTCTGCCGGATCTGCACCGAGCCGCGCAGCCGCTTGACGTCGTCCGGCGAATAGGGCCGTTCGATGCCATCAAAGCGCCCTTGCGGCGCCGACGGGACAAAGTTGTAAAAGTCGGTCATTGGTCACTCCAGCCGGTTTTGATGCCGGTTTCGGAAGGCGCCGCAGAGGGGAAGATATTTGCGCCATGTGTGTCACATCATTTACATGCCGGCACGACGCAAGCGAGCTTAACCTCCAGATTGGCCAAAAAATAAGAGAAAACCTGTGTTGTGTTTGACTGACGAGAGTTGTAAATCTGTCATGATTGTAAAGACCGCCATGCCATTTGGCGGATGTAAATTTCTGTCAAGGGCAGTCGATTGGCCGACCATAAAATCTTCGCCGGGCCGCGCATCCGTCGCATCCGCGCCGCCAAGGGGCTGACCCAGACGGCGATGGCCGAAGGGCTCGGCATCTCGCCGTCCTATCTCAATCTCATCGAGCGCAACCAGCGGCCGCTGACGGTGCAACTGATCCTGAGGCTGGCATCCGTCTACAAGGTCGACCCGCACGAATTGCAGGGCGAAGCGAGGGGGTCGGTCGCCGATTTGAAGGAAGTGTTTTCAGATCCGTTGCTGGCCGGCGAACTGCCGGGCGACCAGGAACTCATCGAGCTCGCCGAGGCGGCGCCCAACGCTTCCGCCGCTGTGATAAAGCTGTTTCGCGCTTATCGCGAGCAGGCCGAGCGGTTGTCGGATCTCAACGAGCTGCTCGCGCGCGAGGGCAAGGCCACCGCACTCTCCGGCGCCAGGCTGCCGATCGACGAGGTGCATGAGATTTTCGAGCGCCGGCCGAACCATTTTGCCGCGCTCGAAGAGGAAGCCGCGGCATTCACGTCGGTGCTCGATCCCGGCGACGATCTGTCCAGTGCGTTGAAGGCTTGGCTGCGGCGTGAATGCGGCATCGTCGTCAAGGTACTGCCGGTTGCCACCATGCCCAACTGGCGCCGTCGCTATGACCGTCACTCGCAGCGCCTGTTTCTGTCCGAGCGCCTGTCGCCATTCGATCAGCTGCGCGAGGTAGCTATGGAGGCCTGCTTGATCCGCATGAGCGTCGCTGTCGCCGCCGAGACCCAGGCGCTCAAGCTGACCACGGACGAAGCCCGCCGGCTCGCCCGCTTCGAGCTCGGCCGCTATGCCGCGCACGCTCTGATGATGCCCTATCAGCCTTTTCACGCCGCCGCGGTGCGTGCCCGCTATGACATCGACATGTTGCGGTCGCGCTTCGGCGTTTCCTTCGAGCAGGCGGCGAACCGGCTGACCACGCTGCAGCGGCCGGGTGCGTCGGGCGTGCCGTTCTTTATGCTCGAGGTCGACAGTGCAGGCAATCGGTTCCGCAAGGCGGGCAGCCACGGCTTTCCGCAAAGCCGCTTCGGCGGCGGCTGTCCGAAGCTGCCGGTCCATGCCGCCTTCGCCCAGCCCGCCCAGATCCTGGTCGAGGCAGTGGAAATGCCCGACGGCGCAGCGTTTGTCTGCATTGCCCGCACGCTCGAAGGGCCGCAGGGCTCGTTTGCCGAGCGACCGCGGCGCACGGCGCTGCTGCTCGGCTGCGATATCGGTTTTCGCGACGAGGTCGTCTATGCAGCGGCATTGCCGGGGCCAGCCGCCATCGGCAAGGCCGGACAGAGCGCCGCTGCGCCGGCGACGCCGATAGGCCCTGCCTGCCGGCTGTGCGAACGCATCGGTTGCCTCGCCCGCGCCGAGCCACCGGTGACACGTCCGCTCGGCCTCGACGAGATGGTGACGGGACTGAGTGCATTCGATTTTCAGTAAGGGTGCTGAAGAAACCTGGCCGTCTTGCCACAATCACCGTCGTTTGCTGGATCACGCCCGATCCCCGTCTTTGCGTTACGCGATTAAAGCACGTTTCTGTCGTCCGCTGTGCATCGTGCTGCCTCGAAATCGCCGACAGTCGTAGTCATGACCGACATATCATCACCGCCGATCGCCGTTTCGCCTCCGCGAAGTGAGGAGCGTATCGGTTTCCTGCTGGTGTTCCTGTCGGCGCTGATGTGGAGCCTCGGTGGTACCATTGCCCGTTTCATCGATGCCGGCGACAGCTGGACGGTGGTGTTCTGGCGTTCGATCTGGGCCGCCGCCTTCCTGCTCTGCTTCATGGTCTGGCGCGATGGCTGGCGTGGCACGCTGAAGCTGTTTCGCGACATGGGCCCGGCCGGTCTTGCGGTGGCATTCTGCTTCGCCACGGCTTCGACCTCTTTCGTCGTGGCGCTTGCCTATACCACCGTCGCCAACATCCTCCTGATGCAGGCCGGCGTGCCGCTTCTGGCGGCGCTGTTTGCCTGGGCGCTGTTTCGCGAACGCGTGGCCGTGGCGACCTGGCTGGCAATTGCTGCCGTCATTGCCGGCGTCGCCATCATGGTCTCGGAATCGCTCGATGGCGCCGTGTCGCCGATCGGCGACGGGCTGGCGCTGCTCATCGCCGTCATGTTCTCGATCGCCACCGTCATCACGCGCCGCTTCGCCCATGTGCGCATGACCCCGGCGACCTGCCTCGGCACGATGCTGGCGGCCGCATTTGCGGCCTCTCAGGCGTCGGCGCTCGGCGTTTCCAGCCACGATATGGGCTTCCTTTTTGCCTTTGGCGTGATCAATCTGGGGCTCGGCCTCGCCTTCTTCGCCACCGGCGCCCGGCTTGTTCCGGCCGCCGTCGCGGCGCTGCTCGGCACGTTCGAACCGATCCTTGGTCCGATCTGGGTCTGGCTCATCCATTCCGAGGTGCCGTCGGCGCGCACCATCGTCGGCGGTGCCGTCGTCGTCACCGCGCTGCTCGTCCATATCGGGCTCGAATTCAAGCGTCAGACGCGGCCCGCGCGAGCGGGCGTCACCGGTGTGCCTTCGCCTAATTGATGCAGCGCACGCGTCAAAGCGAGATGAAGCATTGACAACGTCGCAGCGGCGCGGGCAGGCTGCGATCACGGCAACAACAAGACAGGCGTATCTTGCCAAGTCTCCATGCCGGCCGCATCGAGGCCGGACAACATCGTCGTCTCTCTGCCCGCGCCGTAGCGAAAGCTTCCGACGGCGCCGGAACACCACCAACGCCACGCCAAATCGTCACTATCGGCTCGTCGACGGACCATAATGGCGCCGGCAATTCCCGCTTGTCGCCTGCCTGCAAGCCCAATACCCTGAAGCAAATGCCCAGCCGCGCGGACGCCGCGACGAACTGGGGACGGAACACTCATCGAAGGAGAATAGCATGACCCGCAAAGCGCTCTGGCTTTCGGCGACTTCCGCGTTTCTGGCAGTTTTCACCTTGGGCGCGCATGCCGAGGACCGCGTCGTCAACGTCTTCAACTGGTCGGACTATATCGACAGTTCGATCATCGACGACTTCACCAAGGAAACCGGCATCAAGGTCGTCTACGACACTTTCGATTCCAACGAGATCCTCGAAACGAAACTGCTCGCCGGCGGCAGCGGCTACGATGTCGTCGTGCCCACCGGCAATTTCCTTGCACGCCAGATCCAGGCGGGCGTGTTCCAGAAGCTGGACAAGTCGAAACTGCCGAACATTTCAAACATGTGGGACACGGTCATGGAACGGACCGCCAAATATGATCCCGGCAATGAATATTCGATCAACTACATGTGGGGTACGGTCGGCATCGGCTACAACATCAAGAAGGTGCAGGCAGCGCTCGGCACCGACAAGATCGACAGCTGGGACGTGTTCTTCAATCCCGAAAGCCTGGCCAAATTGAAGGACTGCGGCGTCTATGTGCTGGATTCGCCGGCCGACATCATACCGGCGGCACTGAAATATCTCGGTCTTGACCCGAACAGCACGTCTGCCGACGATATCGCCAAGGCCGAAGAAACCTTGCTGAAGGTCCGGCCCTATATCCGCAAGTTCCACTCTTCCGAGTACATCAACGCCCTCGCCAATGGCGACATCTGCCTGGCGGTCGGCTGGTCGGGCGACGTTTTCCAGGCCCGCAACCGCGCCGACGAAGCCAAGCAGGGCGTCGAGATCGGCTATTCCGTGCCGAAGGAAGGTGCCCAGATGTGGTTCGACCAGATGGCGATTCCGGCCGATGCGCCGCATGTCGCAGAAGCGCATGAGTTCCTGAACTACATGATGAAGCCCGAAGTGATCGCCAAATCGTCGAACTATGTGCTTTACGCGAACGGCAACAAGGCTTCGCAGCAGTTCATCGACAAGGCGATCCTGGAAGATCCGGCGATCTATCCGGACGCCGCCACCTTGCAGAAGCTCTACACCGTCTCGCCTTACGATCCCAAGACCCAGCGCATCATCACCCGCACCTGGACCAAGATCGTCACCGGCCAATAGCAATCTGATCAGGCCCCGGCAGCCTGCTGCCGGGGCCGCTTTCTCGTGGGGCAAGAGCAGGACGGAGTGGGACATGAAATCGCTTGGCAGCATTCGCAGGGATTTCGCGCCATGGAACGATCCGAACGCCAACCCATACATCCAGTTCGACAACGTCACCAAGAAGTTCGGTGACTTCACCGCCGTCAACAACCTGTCGCTGACCATCTTCGAACGCGAGTTCTTTGCCTTGCTGGGAGCCTCGGGCTGCGGGAAATCGACGCTGCTCAGGATGCTCGCCGGCTTCGAGGAGCCGACCGCCGGCCGCATCCTGCTCGATGGCCAGGATCTGCGCGGCATCCCGCCCTACCGGCGGCCGGTCAACATGATGTTCCAGTCCTACGCCTTGTTTCCGCATATGACGGTCGAGAACAACATCGCCTTCGGCCTCAAGCAGGAAGGCATGGCCAAGGCCGACGTCGAAAAGCGCGTCGCCGAGATGCTGAAGCTGGTCAAGCTCGAGCAGTTCGCCAAACGCAAGCCGCACCAATTGTCGGGCGGCCAGCGCCAGCGCGTCGCGCTCGCCCGCTCGGTCGCCAAGCGGCCGAAAGTCCTGCTGCTCGACGAGCCCCTTGGCGCGCTGGACAAGAAGCTGCGCGAGGAAACCCAGTTCGAGCTGATGGATCTGCAACAGAACCTCGGCCTCACCTTCGTCGTCGTCACCCATGACCAGGAGGAGGCGATGACGATGGCCGACCGCATCGCCATCATCGACAAGGGCGAGGTGATGCAGGTGGCGACGCCGGCCGAGGTCTACGAGGCGCCGGGTTCCCGCTTCGTCGCCGGCTTCGTCGGCAATGTGAATATGTTCGACGGCAGGATCGCGGCTGGCGAGGCTGGCAGCGCAAGCATCGATGCCGGCAACGGCATCACCATCCGGACCGAAAATGCCGGCAGTGCGGCCGCCGGAACATCCGTCACCTTCGCTATCAGGCCGGAGAAGATCAAGGTGTCCTCCACGAAACCGGCCGGTGCCGTCAACGCCATCGAGGGCGAGGTCTACGACATAGCCTATCTCGGCGACATGACCGTCTATCACGTCAGGCTGGATGATGGTCTGGTGGTGCGGGCGAGCACCATGAATGCGGCACGCCTCACCGAGGACCCGCTGACCTGGAACGACCGCGCCTGGGTTTCTTTCCGCCCCGATGCCGGCGTCGTGCTGACGCGGTAGGGGCTGATCATGTCCGCTGTCACCGCCGCAACAAGCTCTCCGGCAAGCGCTGCCGGCAAATCCGCCTTGGCCAGGCTGGGAGCGGCCTTCGTTAGCCGTCTCGTCATCATCATTCCTTACCTCTGGCTGCTGTTCTTCTTTCTCGCCCCCTTCATCATCGTCTTCAAGATTTCGCTGTCACAGACGGCGATCGCCATGCCGCCCTACACGCCGGTGCTCGATTTCAGCAGCGGCATTTCCGGGTTCATCTCGGAATTCGGCGCGCTCAATTTCGACAACTATACCTGGCTGACGCAGGATGCGCTCTACTTCAACGCCTATGTGACGAGCGTCATCGTCGCCGCGGTCTCGACGGTCCTGACATTGCTGGTTGGCTATCCCATAGCCTATGGCATGGCGCGCGCCCCGGCGGCGATCCGCCCGACCTTGCTGATGCTGGTGATCCTGCCGTTCTGGACCTCGTTCCTGATCCGTGTCTACGCCTGGATCGGCATTCTCAAGCCCGAGGGCCTGCTCAACCAGCTGCTGCTCGCCACCGGTATCATCAGCCAGCCGCTGATTATCCTCAACACCTACACCGCGATCTTCATCGGCATTGTCTACTCCTATCTGCCGTTCATGGTGCTGCCGCTCTATTCGTCCTTGGAGAAAATGGACCATTCGCTGATCGAGGCGGCCAAGGATCTTGGCTGCCCGCCGGCCAGCGCCTTCTGGAAGATCACCTTTCCGCTGTCGCTGCCGGGCGTCATCGCCGGCTGCCTTCTGGTGTTCATTCCCGCCGTTGGCGAGTTCGTCATCCCCGACCTGCTCGGTGGCTCGCAGACGCTGATGATCGGCAGGACGCTGTGGAACGAGTTCTTCGCCAACCGCGACTGGCCGGTGTCGTCCGCCGTTGCCGTAATCCTCCTGCTGCTGCTGATCGTGCCGATCATGCTCTTCCAGCGAGCCCAGGCGCGTGCCCAGGAGCAGGACCAATGAACGCGACCTGGAGCCGCTTCAACATCATTTCGATCGTGCTCGGCTTTGCCTTTCTTTACCTGCCGATCGCCCTGCTCGTCGTGTTCTCTTTCAATGAATCGAAGCTGGTCACCGTCTGGGGCGGCTTCTCGACGAAATGGTACGTCTCGCTGTTCCACAACCGGGGTCTGATGGATGCCACCTGGGTGACGGTCCGCGTCGGCGTCATCTCGGCCACCGTGGCGACCGTGCTCGGCACGCTGGCGGCGCTCACCTTGACACGCTACACGCGCTTTCGCGGCCGGCTGCTGTTTTCCGGCATGGTGTTTGCGCCGCTGGTCATGCCGGAAGTCATTACCGGCCTGTCGCTGCTGCTGCTCTTCGTCGCCGTCGGTCTCGACCGCGGCTTTCTGACGGTGACGCTTGCCCACACCACGCTAACCATGTGCTTCGTCGCGGTGGTGGTTCAGTCGCGCCTGATCACTTTCGATCGTTCGCTGGAAGAGGCCGCCATGGACCTCGGTGCGCCACCGGTGAAGACCTTCTTCCAGATCACGCTGCCGGTTATCATGCCGGCTATCGTCTCCGGCTGGATGCTGGCCTTCACGCTGTCGCTCGACGATTTGGTTATTGCCAGCTTCACCTCGGGGCCAGGCGCCACGACGCTGCCGATGAAGATCTACAGCCAGGTCCGCCTTGGCGTGACGCCGGAAATCAATGCGGCCTGCACCATCTTGATCGCGGTCGTCGCAGTTGGCGTGATCATCGCTTCGCTCGCGAACAAACGCCGCGAGGTGCAGCGCCAGCGCGACGAGCGGGCGGCACAGCGGGGTTGAAGGCTCGCTACTCGCCCGAAACGCCGCGGCTTATCGGCGAGATGAACGGCGTGCTCCACGTGCCGCCGACGAAGAACGACGACTGCTTGGGCGCCTGGCCATTCGTCTGCGTGGCAGTCTGGCTCGGCTGGACGATGCCGCCGGACAGCGCCAGCCCGCGTCCGGCATAGGATGCGATGCCGGAAAGCCAGATCTTGTATTGCGCGGAATTCACCTCGGCCTTGTCGATGCGCGCCACGCCGTTCGAAATGCTCGCCTTGAGCTCGGCCCCGTCGATCGGCAGCGTTCCGTCCGAGACGTCGTCCAGCGCGAAGAATCCGCCCTGTTCGGTGTGCTTGAGGAACGCCGGCAGGTTAAGCCGGCTCAGCGCACCCGCGCCGAACGTCGCCGACAGCGAGCCATTGGCGTTTTCGAAAATGGAGTCCCAGGTTCTGCCAGGCCCCTTGAGGATGACGGAAACGGTTCCAGTGCCGATCGGCACCAGCCGCGTCATTCCGGCCGCAGTGCCGAAAGCGCCGCCGTCGATATCGGAAGCAAGCAGCCGGATCTCGACTTCCGTGCCGGCGGGCTTGTGGTCGAAACGGACGCTGCTCTGGACATTGCCGCCAAAGGCGGATGCATCCGAGATGTCGAAGACGGCAAGGCCGTTCTTGACCTGGGCGGTGGCGGCGACGTCTGCAAGCTGGATGGCGCCGGCCGTGGCATGCGCCGCCGACAGCCTGAGATCGAGATTGATCCGGTCGGCGAAGCTCGTATCGATTTCGCCCGGACCGGTGCCGCCGGCGGATGGCACCGGGGCAAAGGCGGAGAGGAACGATCTGAGGTCGAGCGTATCGAACGCAAGTGTGCCGGAGATCACCGGCAATGCCTCGCCATAGGTGAAGTCCAGCGCGCCCATTCCGGGATTGTTGTCGAGAGTCAGGGCCGTGTTTTCGAATTTGATGCGCGCGGCCGTCGCCGTGATCTTGCTCGAAACCGCGATCGAGCCGATTGCCGCACTGGGCGCGATGCCGGCCTGCGACCATTCGAGCACGCGTCGGAGCGAAGGTGCGGCGAATTTTGCCTGGCCGTCGAAATAGCCGTTTTCCGACATGCTGGCGCGGCCGTCGAACGAAAAACTGGCCGGTGCCGCCTTGAAGGAAAACGTGACCGGTGCTGTGCCGCCGCCAAACAGCACGAGCGGGTTCGGCGATGCGGCGTCGATGGCAACGCTTTCGCCGCGCCATATTCCGGTCGCCGAAAGCGTTGCATTGCTGTTCATCGCCGCCCAGTTCGCCTGGCCGCTCAGGCTGCTCAATATGTCCTGGTCCTTGCCGCCGATGGCAGCCACCACGCGGCCGTCCCTGAACTCGACTGTGCCGAACGGATCTGTCGGCAGCTTGCCGAGATCCGGCTTGGCGGGATTTGTGTTGATCACCGCGCGGGCAGCGTCGATGGAACGCGTAATGCGCCCGCCGCTGGGAATCGCAGGCAGGAAAAACCCGCTTGCGGTACGCTGGACCCTGATCGTCGGTCGCACCAGCCGCGCTGTCGAAAACACCACGTCGCCCCGCAGCGCCGCCATGGCCGAGAGGTCGACCTCGACCCGTTCGGCCTCGACCACGGGCGGCGCATCCGTCTCTGTCCATTGCGATAACGTCACGTCGCTCAGGATCGCCCGGAAATTCGGCCAGACCTCGATGCGCGGCGCGCCGTCGATGGTCACCCGGAAACCGCTCCAGGCGCTCATTTCCCACGCGATGCGGTCACGCACGATGCGGGTCGAGGCGATCAGCGGCAAGGCTGCGACAACCAGCGCGATGACGATGACGGCTGCGCCGATCGCCCATATTCCGCGTCGGATCAAAGGTGATGGCATATCGCCCCGTATGCTTCCATTCCCGACAAGATCGCCCGACGGGTGTAACCCCAGTCGTCACTACGACCTAGGGCTGACGCATTTCAAGTCTTTATGGCCCGGCGATGGCATTTGCGCACACCCTGACCGGCGCGGTCCAACAAAATCTTGCTCTGCTGCATCGCGATATGCATAAGCGATGCAGCCTGCGGAGGAACAATAATGGCTGACGACGCACCGCTCTGGACCCCGACGCAAGAGCAGATCGAAGCGGCGCCGATGACCGCCTTCATGAACGCCGCGGCGAGCATAGCCGGCAAGGCTTTCTCCTCCTATACCGACCTGCATCGCTGGTCGATCGAGGATCGCGAGACCTTCTGGAGCCTGGTCTGGGACTTTTGTGGCATCGTCGGCGCCAAGGGCGAACGCGTGCTGGTCGACGGCGACAAAATGCCCGGCGCGACCTTCTTCCCTGACGCGAAGCTGAATTTCGCCGAGAATCTCCTGAAAAAAAACGGGCTTGGCGACGCAATCGTCTTTCGCGGCGAGGACAAGGTCGAGCGGCGGCTGTCCTGGAACGAACTCCATGCGCTGACCTCGCGCCTGCAGCAGCTTTTCCTGTCGCTCAAGGTGAAGAAGGGCGACCGCATCGCCGCGATGATGCCCAACATGCCGGAGACAGTTGCAGCGATGCTCGCTGCCGCCTCGATCGGCGCCGTCTGGTCGTCCTGCTCCCCGGATTTCGGCGAGCAGGGGGTGCTTGACCGGTTCGGCCAGATCGAGCCTGTCATATTCATCGCGCCGGACGGCTACTGGTACAATGGCAAGGCGATCGAAGTCGCCGACAAGATCGCGGCCGTGGCGGGCAAGCTCGCGACCGTCCGCAATGTCCTCATTGTCGACTATCTCGGCACCTCGCCCGACGTCGCGGCGACCATCGGCAAGGCGGCCGCGCTGGAAGAGGCGCTGTCACCCTTTGCCGCCAGGCCTGTCAGCTACGAGAGGTTGCCGTTTTCGCATCCGCTGTACATCCTGTTTTCGTCGGGCACGACCGGCATTCCCAAATGCATCGTCCATTCGGCCGGCGGAACGCTGATCCAGCACGTCAAGGAAGAACGGCTGCATGCCGGCCTGCTCGACGGCGACCGCTTCTTTTATTTCACCACCTGCGGCTGGATGATGTGGAACTGGCTGGTGTCGGGCCTGGCATCGGGCGCCACCTTGCTGCTCTATGACGGCTCGCCTTTCTACCCAGACGGCAATACGCTGTTCGACTTCGCCGATACCGAGAAGATGACCTATTTCGGCACCTCGGCCAAATTCATCGATTCCGTGCGCAAGGCCGGCCTCAAGCCGATCCGCACGCATGATCTTTCCAGCGTGCGCACCATCTCCTCGACCGGCTCGCCGCTATCGCCGGAAGATTTCTGCTTCGTCTATGAAGGCATCAAGAAGGACGTTCATCTGGCTTCGATCTCCGGCGGCACCGATATCGTCTCCTGCTTCGTGCTCGGCGTGCCGATCGAACCGGTATGGACCGGCGAGATCCAGGGGCCCGGACTCGGTCTTGCCGTCGATGTCTGGGACGATGACGGCCGCCCGCTCCGCCAGGAGAAAGGCGAACTCGTCTGCACCAAGGCGTTTCCGGCGATGCCAATCGGCTTCTGGAACGACCCTGACGGTAGGAAATACAAAGCCGCCTATTTCGAACGTTTCGACAATGTCTGGTGCCACGGCGATTTCGCCGAATGGACCGTCCATGGCGGCCTGATCATCCATGGCCGTTCCGACGCCACGCTCAATCCGGGCGGTGTCAGGATCGGCACGGCGGAGATCTACAACCAGGTCGAGCAAATGCCGGAAATCCTCGAAGCGCTATGCATCGGCCAGGATTTCGACAATGACGTGCGCGTCGTGCTGTTCGTGCGGCTGGCGGCCGGCGTCGAGCTCGATGCCGAGCTGGAAAAACGCATCCGCGCGAAAATCCGCACCGGGGCGAGCCCGCGCCACGTGCCGGCCAAGATCGTTGCCGTCAGCGATATTCCGCGAACCAAATCGGGCAAGATCACCGAACTCGCGGTACGCGACATGGTGCATGGCCGCGCCATCAAGAACAAGGAAGCGCTCGCCAATCCCGAAGCGCTCGAGCTGTTCCGCAACCTGCCGGAATTGGCCGATTAGGTCCTGCAAACGTTCGGGATTGGCCGAAGCCCCTCAACTTCGTCGGAAGCGCTCCGATGTCGCGGCATGGACCGTCACGCGTTCAAACGGCAGTCGGTATGGTTAACGAAATGTCTCCGCCGAATTTACCTAGATTTCATGAGTGGTACACTTTGGTAAATTTTCCAGCGCGGCGGTAAGGATTTGTTAAGGGCCGGCATCGATAGTCGTGCGTAACTTGAGGGAGAAATCCCGTTCCTCTTAGCCCCGAGAGGATCTGATTCGCTCAAGCCCCGTTGTGACAGCAATTCCAATTTCTCAAGGCGTCCTGTTGGACGCCTTTTTTCTTTGCGCAACCATAGCTAACCAGCGAGCACGCGGGTCGAGGGAAAGGCGACTTCGACCAGGGTTCCCTCGCCGGGCGTCGAGTTGATGGTGAACCGGGCCCGGTTCGCTTCGACCATCGCCTTGGTCAGCGGCAGCCCGAGACCGGTGCCGTCGCCGCGGCCGCGCTTCAGCGCGTTGATCTGCTTGAACGGCTTCAGCGCCTGCTCGATCTCGGACTGGCTCATGCCGATACCGGTATCGCGCACGCGCATGACGACATCGCCGGAGATCTCGTAAGCCGTCGACACGATCACCTGGCCGCCGGCCTGCGTGTAGCGGACGGCGTTCGACAGGATGTTGAGCGCGATCTGCCGCACGCTGCGCAGATCGGCCACCACTTCCGGCAGCCGCGAGGCAAAGCTGGAGCGGATGATGACGCGTTCCCGGTTGGCTTGCGGCTGCATCATCGCCACGGTTTCGGCCAGCGTGTCGTTGAGCGACACCGCCTCATAAGCCATTTCCTGCTGGCCGGCCTCGATTTTCGAAATGTCGAGCAGGTCGTTGACGAGATCGAGCACGTGGTTGCCCGAACGGTTGATGTCGCGCAGATAGTCGCGATAGCGGTCATTGGCCACCGGCCCGAATTTCTCGTCGACCATCAGCTCGGAAAAACCGATGATGGCGTTGAGCGGCGTGCGGATCTCATGGCTGATGCGGGCCAGAAAATCGGTCTTCTGCGAGGAGGCGCGTTCGGCGACCGCGCGGGCCTGGGTCAGGTCCTCTTCGGCCCGCTTCCACTGGGTGATGTCGCGCACCACCGCGCAGAAGCCGCTGTCGTTGGGCAGCCTGCCGATGGTCATGAACAGCGGAATGAAGCGCCCCTGCGCCTCGCGTCCGATCACCTCGCGGCCATCGTTCATCACACTCGCGACGCCGGGCTCCGACAAACCCTCGAGATAGTCGCGCGCCGCGCGCTGGCTTTCGATCGCAAACAGCGAGACGAACGGTTTGCCGGTCACCTCGTCGCTGTCGAAGCCGAACAGCGCCTCCGCCGGACGGCTAATTGAACGGATCGTTCCGTTACGGCCGATCAGCACGACGCCGTCGGTGGCGGTGTCGATGATGGTGCGCATTTCGGCAATGCGTGCCTTGAGCTCGGAAACGTCCGGCTGGGTTTGGTCGTCGGCGGCGCCATGTGGAATGGCTGCTGCTTCGTCGTCGCCGGAACGGCGTACGACCAGCATCAGCGCCTTGCCGCTTCCCCAGGGGACGGAGCGTAAGATCGCGTCGATCGGAAACTCCTGACCGTCGCGCGTCTTCAGCCGCAGAGCGCGGTCGCCGCCGTCGGAACTGCCGTCGTCGGCATAAGGGTCGGCAAACAGCGCGCCGAGCCCGCCGGCCTCGTCCAGGGCATTGAGCGTCGCATAGCCAGTCAAGCCCAGGAATTCGTCGTTCGCGTAGTGCAGCTGGTCGCCGGAATGGATAAGCACCGGCACTGGCAGCTTGCCGAGGATCGAGGTATCCGGCCCCTTGTTGTCCTCTCCGGCAAACGCCGACGGCACGAAGCCGTCGAGTTTCAGCGGTGGTGTCTGCGGCCGCTCGATGAGCGGCGCCTGGCCGGCAATTTCGGCCACGGCTGCGCTGTCATCGGACCAATCCTCGCTGTCCTCGGCGTCGCGGAAATCTTCGGCCGTCATGCTGTCGTCCTCGCTACCCCGCGGCGCTTCGGCGATGATCGTTCGATGGTTCGTGCTGGGCTCAACGCCTTCCTGCACTTCATCGCTGGGTTCGCGGTCGGCATAGTCGAGCAGCGATCCGGAAACAGGGCGTGTGACGGGTTCGCCGGCTTGCGCCTCTGCTACCGCCTCATCGGTTTGCTCGCCGTCGAGCCGGGCAAGATCCTTCTGGTCCTCGGCGTCGGTCTCGGGCGGTTCGGCGGCAGCCGCCTTGCTTTCCGGACTTGGCGCCGGCATCTCACCCTTGTCCATCGGGCCGGCTTCTTTCAGCTTCGGCTCGTCGGCCTTGCTGGCTGCCTCGACTTTCTCAACCGGCCTCGGCCTTCCGGCGCTGGGCTGTTCTTCGGCCGCGGTGCTGTCCTTCTTGAGACGCTCGCCAATCTCGCGAAACGCGCTGCGTTCCAGCGTCGAAAGGCCCTTGTCGTTGGCCGGCTGCCGGTGCTCGGCCAGCCGGATCACCTTGTCGGCAAAGCGCCGCTCGGGCTTTGGCACGATGGTCAATGCTGGCACTTCGCCCTTGAACGGATCGGCGGGTTTCGGTGTCTCGGGGAGAGATTCAACGGCTTTCGGCCCGACGGTCGCGGCAGGTTTCTCCTCGGCGACATGGGCCATGCCGGCCGCGTCCGGATCGACCACCGCATCGCCGCTCCTGGCAACGCCGAAACCGCGAAAACCTTCGAAAACGCGGCTGCGGCTGTAAACCGGGAGGGCCGCCAGATCGACGGGTATCTTCAGATCGGTGCCGGCGACCGGCCACAACACGGAGCGGCCCGACCAGGTGTCGCGCCGTTCGAGCAGGCCGGCAATCTCGCCTGAAGCATCGAGGCCATAGGCGGCCGAAACATCCTCGAAGCGGCGGCCAATCACGTCGGCGGCAGGCTTGCCGACGAGCTCGGCAAATTCCGGCGACAAGGCGCTGAACCGGCCCTCCGCGTCGGTACGCCAGACGAAACGCATGGGCGCGGCGGTGCGATCGATCGCCGAAGCGCGCCGTTCGGCCGGGGAGGCGGCTTCGGTGGCCTTTGCGGTGCTTTCCGACGAAGCATCCGCACCGGCCTGCGAAGCGTCCGGGCTGGTCTCGACTTGACCGGACGCAGCTGCCCCGGGCGGGACCTGCGCATCGTCGCCGGCATTGAAGTACCAATGGTCATGCTGCGCCGGCGTTTCGCCAGCCGTGCGGTGATTGTCGGCTGCGTCGGCAGGCTCGTGCTCCGCCGATGCGGAACTGCCTTCGATTGTTGCAAGGTCGATCTCCGCCGCGCCGGTGCTGGCGACTGGCTGTTCGTTGTCCCGATCCGTTGGCTGCGGAAGATCGCCACCGTTCGGCGCCGCGGCTGTCTCGCTGCCGGGTTCCGCGCCGGCGCGCTCGCCATCGGGGGCCTCGCCGCCAAGCCGGTCCTCGTCGATCACCACCAGCAGGTGCCGCTCGTCCGTCAGCCGGGCAAGGCCCGCCGGATAGGAATTGGATCCGCCCGGAACCAGGCGCTTGACGATGCGGTCGCTGTCGTTCGCCACGTCGGCGACAAGCGCGGCCAGTGTCTCAGGCTGAATGCCGAGCGCCGAAAAACCGTGCGATGCGGCGTCGATATTGCCCTTGGCGTCGACAAAGGCGATGTAGTGGCCATCTTCGGCAAAGCCACTGATGGCGCGGTCAGCGATCTCGGCCGCGCTGCGCGAGCCGGTCTGCGCCGCCGGCAGCGCCAGCATGATGGCTTCCTCGCCATCGGGCATGGTCACCGCGCTGGCCAGGAAGCCGACCGCGCGGCTGGTCAGGCCGGTCGCCAGCCGGACCGTGATGGCACGGTCGCGGCCGATCTGCGGAAAACCGCTGGTCGCCATGATCTGGCGCCGGGCGATCAGCGGCAATCCTGCCGAGGCGCCGATGATCGCGCCGATGTCGGGATAGCCGAATACCGCTGCGCCGGGGCCGTTGGCCCAGATCACCTGCTCGAGATCTGCCGACAGAATGGCGATCGCGTCGCCTGCGGCGAAGCGCGGGCGGACCGCGTCGAGCACGGCAACATCGAGGAAGGAGTAGTTTTCAGCCGGCATACGCTTGGCGACCCTCACAGAGCGGGCAATTTGCGGTTAACGCTTTGTTAATAAAAGCCGACGGCGCGAAGGTCCACAAGTCATAGCGTGCAACCAATGGAATCTCTAGGCGCGTGGTTAACGCCACGAGCAAATAATTTATGGTGCGATGCAACAAACATGTTGCAACGCACAAAATTTGCCTTTATGTTGCCATGATACATAAACGAGACGGCTTTTCGCCAAAGCCGCTGCCGCTGAGAAGGATGGAAAATGTCCAGGACCAAGACCGCCGACACGATTGAAAACGTTGAATTCCCGAGCTTCGACGCTTCCAAGGCCACCGACCAGATCCGCGCCTTCGCCGAAAAGGGCGTCGAGCAGTCGAAAGAGGCCTATGCCAAGCTGAAGACCGGCGCCGAGGAGACCCAGAAGGCTTTGGAGTCGACCTACGAGACCGCCAAGACAGTTTCCAGCGACCTGTCGCTCAAGACCATCGCCGCCCTGCGCGCCAATGCCGAAGCCGGCTTCTCGCATTTCGAAGCCCTGATCGGCGCCAAATCGCTGTCGGAAGTCGTCGAGCTGCAGACCGCTTTCCTGCGCAAGCGCGTCGAAATGACCGTCGAGCAGGCCAAGGATTTCCAGGCGGTTGCTGCCAAGGCGGCCGAGGACGTATCCAAGCCGATCAAGACCGCCTTCGAGAAGGCCGTGAAAGAAATTAAGATCGCCTAATATTTGCACACAGTTTGACGATGCATCAAAAGGTCGCATTTCGTCAGACAAATAGATGTGCGATATAGTGGTTTAAGTGAATACCCGGTGGGTGGAACCTCCTCCCTCTGCTCACCGGGATAACCAGCCAGCACCTCCTCCCGCTGGCTCGTAACAGGAAAAGGCCGGCACCTCCTCCCGCCGGCCTTTTCTTTGTCCGGCGAAAAATGACGCGATGCCGGAGCGATCTTTTGCTTTGCCAAAAGCCTTGAATTAAACTCCGATAGCCCGTATGGACGCATCGCCGAACGAGGAGCGGGTCCCGGAGAATGAATGTCCCGTCTGGATCTCGCTCGGGCAAGCGTGCCGTTGTAGCTCAGATGGTTAGAGCGCCGGATTGTGGATCCGGAGGTCGCTGGTTCGATCCCAGCCAACGGTACCATTCAGCTTTTAGCCAGGTTTCTGACCAATAGCGCCAAGCGATCTCTACGACGCTGGCGCGGTCACCTGCGATCCAGGCTGACGCGCACCGCGCAGATGATCCACGAGGGCTCTCAGCTTCGGCGCGATATTCCGTCGGCTGGGAAAATAAAGATAAAAGCCCGCAAACGGCGGGAAATAGCCGTCGAGGATTGGCACAAGCTCGCCGCGGGCGATCCAGGAGCGGAATGTGTCCGCCAGGCCGAACGTGATGCCGGCGCCTGCAACGGCCAGCCGGATCATCAGCCACATGTCGTTGGTCGTGATCTCGGGCGCGACCGCCACATCGAACTCGCGCCCGTCCTCGCCAAACTCCCACCGATAGGGCGAAACTCCCGGCGCCGGCCGCCAGCCGATACAGCGATGCGCCACAAGCTCGCGCGGATGGGCGGGTGCTCCGAACCTTTCGAGATAGCGCGGGGCGCAGACGGCCATCTGCCGCTGATCGCCCGATACCGGCACGGCAATCATGTCCTGCTCGATCAGTTCGCCGAGCCTCACTCCCGCATCATAGCCTTCGGCGACGATGTCGAATTCCTCGTCGGTGACCACAATATCCAGATGCACCTCGGGAAACTTTTCTGCAAAGGACGCCAGCAACGGTCCTGACAGAAAGGCCTCTGCGATCGACGAAACCGCGATCCGCAGGCGGCCGCGCGGGCGGTCCAGAAACTCCGTGGTGGCTTCGATTGCCGCGTTCACGTCGGCGATCGCCGGTGCGACGCTCGCCAGCAGGCGCTCGCCCGCTTCGGTCAGGTTGACGCTGCGTGTCGTGCGCTGCAGCAATGCGATGCCAAGGCGCTGTTCAAGCCTGAGGATGCTCTGGCTGACCGCTGAGCGCGTCACGCCCAGCCGGTCTGCCGCAGCGCGAAAATTGCGTTCCTCGGCCACGGCGACGAAGACGGCAATTACATTGAGATCGATGTCCATTGGTTAGTTATGCTTACCTTAGAGGTTAACAGCGGGCGGGTTATCGCGACAATGCCATGGCTCTATCTCTGTCGCAACGGCAACAAGGCTTGATCCTCCCGATCCAAGCCGAAGCCGGCCGACAAAGGAGATATCTCATGACATCACTCCCTTCTTCCTGGGACCTGGATGGAAAAGTCGCCCTCGTGACGGGCGCGGCACGCGGCATAGGTCGCTGCACGGCGGAACTGCTGCGTGCGCGGGGCGCCCGGATCGTGGCAAGCGATCTCAGCGACAGCGTACGCGAATTGGAAGCAGAGGACGTGGCAACCCTGGTCGGCGACGTCGCCGACGAGGCTCTGGCCAGAGGCTCGGTCGAACTCGCGGCGAAGCGCTTCGGGCGACTGGACATCGTCGTGAACAACGCCGGTCGCACGCTCAACAAGCGTCTGACGGAGACCTCGGTCGACGACTACGACCGCATTCTGCAGATCAACGCGCGCGGCAGCTTCGTCACCGCCCGGACAGCGGTAGAACTGATGGCCGCCGGCGGTGGCGGCGCGATCGTCAATGTCTCGTCGATCTCGGCGGTCGCGGCCTTCGAGACGCAGGCGGCCTATGCCTCCTCCAAGGCGGCCGTCGCACAGCTGACCAAGGTGATCGCGATCGAATACGGGCGCATTGGCATTCGTTGCAACGCCGTTGCCCCTGGCGTGATCGAAACCGACATCATGGAAGGCGTGGTGGAGAATGGCCGGGAGATGCTGCGCAGCTTCGGCGATGCGCATCCGATCGGCCGGATCGGCCAGCCGCAAGAGGTTGCCGAGGCCATCGCCTTTCTTGCCTCGCCGGCGTCCAGCTTCATCACCGGGGCCTTGCTTCTGGTCGATGGCGGCTACACCGCCCAGTGACCCAAACAAGGCTGACGCACCGCGGGAGTTCACCAGGCGCCACCCTTCACATCGTGAAAATAATCGCAAAAACCAAAAGGATCATCTCGATGACCATGAACGAAGTTGTTCTGATCACCGGTGCCTCCAGCGGCATCGGTGCTGGCATTGCCCGCGAACTTGGCGCGGCAGGTGCAAAGCTGATGCTCGGCGCGCGGCGCACCGACCGCCTCGAAGCGCTTGCGGCCGAAATCGAGGCGGCTGGTGGAACGGTTCGCGTGCGAGCGCTCGACGTCACCAGGAGGGCGGACGTCGCAACATTCGTCGACGCCGCCCGGGCCGAATGGGGCCAGGTCGATGTGATGATCAACAATGCGGGCGTCATGCCGCTGTCGGCCATGGCAGCCATGAAGGTCGACGAGTGGGAGCTGATGGTGGACGTCAACATCAAGGGCGTTCTGTACGGCATCGCAGCGGTCCTGCCTGAGATGACGGCACGTGGCTCCGGGCATATCATCAATATCGGTTCCATCGGCGCATTGGCCGTCTCGCCCATGGCTGCCGTTTATTGCGCAACGAAATACGCTGTCCGCGCGATTTCCGATGGGCTCCGCCAGGAGAGTGACGATATCCGCGTAACCTGCATTCATCCTGGCGTGGTGGAAAGCGAGCTGGCGAGAACGATCTCCGACGAAGCCGCTGCCGCCGCCATGAAAACCTGGCGTGCTATTGCCCTGCAACCCGATGCCATCGCCAGGGCAGTGCGCTACGCGATCGAACAGCCCGACGATGTCGACGTCAACGAGATCGTCGTGCGTCCGACGAAGGCGGCGCATTGATACGATCCGCCTTGGCCGCAGTGCTTACGGGTATTGCCGTTGCGGTAGCTCCAACCGGGCTGCCGCTTCCCCAAACTCCAATCCTTGCAGAGGAACCGATGACACACCGAGATCACCCCTATGTCGGACTGTGGGTTACCGAGGATCGCCATGTCAGGCACGAACTCCTGCCGAGCGGCCGTTACGACGAAGCGCGCGGTGACCGCGAGAGCGCCTACCGGGGACGCTATGAAGTGCAGGGCAACCGCATAGAAGACTGGGACGATACGGGTTTCACCGCCGATGGCGAGTTCGTCGAAGGCGTCCTCTATCATGGCGGCATGATCCTTTATCGCCAGCGGTAGAGAGCCATCCTGAGACAAGCACTTCAGGGTTCCACAAGACGCTACTGCATGCCTTGCATGAGGCGCTCGGCAGTTTGCACTGCAAGGCCCGTCACACCACATATCTCCCAGCAAGCGCGGCGGAAGGAAGCAGGGTCGCGGGCAGAGTCGACATTGCAAATGGTTGTCACTATATAACGGCGGCTTCGACGGCTGACCCTGAATTGTGCCGGCGAGAGCGCGATAAATATTGCGACATCTATTGTGATCTGCAACGGCTTGAAAACCGAAAAAAAGCAAATAGAAACAACAGCGCGGGTCGAACGAGTTTCGTCGAGAGAATCAGTCCACAAGAACCGAAACGTGCTCCTTGAACCCACCATTCCCTTCAGCTCTGTGGACCTCGGACAAGTTCGGCTTGCGGGGCGAAGCCGACTCGGCTCGAATGGCAGCACGCATCTTTTCGAAGGTGCCGACGTTTATCATTACCAACCGGCATAGCCGCTAGGGAAACAGCAGTATGAGTGAACACGCGATCGAGTTCTTGCGCGGGTGGATTGGCGAAAAAGTTCATTGCCAGCCCTCGCCAGCCAGAATCGAGAAGCAGGCCGAAACCCTCGCCAGGGAATGTACGGCCAAGGCCGCCGAAGCCGGCATACCCCTGGAGGATATTCAGGAAGAGGTCGGTGACATTCAGGAACTCATTGCTTCAAGGCTCGAAGAGGCGGCCGAGGCCGAGCAGGACGAGCTGCATTCGAACAAGCCTACCAGCTGACGGATCGCCCCGGCTGAACCTGCCGGGCCGTCATCGCCCGTCCGATGCAGTTGCGCGAGCGTATCACCGCGCAACTTTGCCAAATCTCTCCTCAAGCCATGTCTTCGGCAACGCCGGCACGAAATTGCCGTTGCGCCCGGTCATGTCTTCATTGGCGACCAGAGCGTTGAGGATTGCTTCCTCCACGCTCTGAACGACGGCGTCGAAGAACGGGTTGACGTCGGCATCCGGTATATAGCCGGCGCTGACCAGCTTGCCGACCGCGCCGGACGCCGCATCGGCATTGGCCGTGCTGAAGGCCAGAAAAATATCGCCGGATGAATTGTATCCGTAGCCGCCGGTCAGCGCGATGCCGAGCGGCACGCGTTTCGCCAGCCGTTTCAACTGGTGCGGCATGAATGGCGCATCGGTGGCGACGATCGCAATGATCGAGCTCTTTTCCGCTCGCGGCGTGTTGTCCCGGATCGCCGGTTCGGCGAGTTCAGCGCCGGCCCTGATGCCACGGATGACGAGCTTTCGCCGTGCACCGAAATTCGACTGGACGAAGCAGCCGATCGTGAAGCGCGCTCCGTTCCAGTCGACGCTGCGCGAGGATGTGCCCGATCCTGCCTTGAAGCCGAAGGTGATCATGCCGGTGCCGCCGCCGACGCTGCCCTCTTCGATCGGCCCGGTTTCAGCCGTTTCGAGTGCCGAAAACACGTGCTCGAAGCTTACGTGATGGCCGTTGATGTCGTTGAGAAAACCGTCGTAAGTCTCACCCGCCACCGGCAGTGCCCAGGCGCTGTCGAGCGCTCGCGGCAGGACCGTCTGCATCCAGCGCAACGTTGCGTCGCGGCTGACGCCGCAGGAATGCGTGTTGGTGATGGTGATGGGAAGATTGAACGCTCCGAGTTCCTCTATCAGATGCGAGCCGGTCAGCTCGCCATTGCCATTGGCGCTGAACACGCCGGCGAATGCCGGGACGGCCAAATCGCCTCTTGGCCGTGGCAGGATCGCGCTCACGCCGGTGCGTACCGGACCCTTGCCGACGACGAGCGGACCGTCCCCTGAGATCAGCGTCGCATAGCCGACCGTCACGCCAGGCACATCGGTAATGGCATTGAAGCGGCCTGGCGTGCCCTCGAATGGGATCGCGAAGGCGCGGGCGCGCGGTTTGCCCGAAGGCGTCGCAAGATGCGGGTCGGTCATTTCACCTCAAAAAGTTTTGGTCTTCCTCAGAAAAGCGAACCTTGGCCGCCCGGCGCCTTGAGCTTTGCCGCGGGCTTGGCAACCGTCTTCGGCCGCGCCGTGCCACTGATGGCGACTGCATCGGCGGTGCCGTCGGCGAACTCCAGCGAAAGCGCCATTCCCGAGGCCACTTCCGCCGCATGCTTGACCACCGCGCCGTCGACATCCTTGACCAGCGCGAAGCCTCGCGCCAGCACGGCCTTGTGCGAGAGCGTCGCCAGCAGCCGGTCGGCTTGCGTCAGCTTTCCACGCAGGCGGTCCAGCCGCCGCGAAATCGCCTGGTCCTGCCGTCGCGTTAGGGCCAGCAGGGCATCGCTTTGCAGTTTCTGCCGTCTTGCGATCGGCGCCGGTGACAGTCTGGTCGCCGTGCGCGAAAACCGCGCCCGACGCTCGCGCACGATGGCGAAGAACGCCGCTTGCGCACGGGCGATGTCGCGGCGGGTCAGTATGCGGGCTTCATTCATGCGCCGCGACAAGGTCGCCGGTGTCAGCCGCTGCCCGAGAAGCCTGGCCCGCTTGCGCTCGACGCTGACCGACAGCGCCCGGCCGAGCCGGCTCGTCGCCTCGTCGAAGCGCCGCCGCGGCAGCGCCAGCAACTGGTCGGGCGAGGGCAGCGCACGGGCGGCTGCGCGCGCCGCTTGCCGCTTGCGTTCGAAATTGCGCGACAGTGCGGTCTTCAACCGCGCGCCAAGGCCGGCAAGCGCCGCTTCGAGGTCGACCTTGACCGGCACGGCGATTTCGGCGGCGCCTGTCGGCGTCGGCGCTCGCACATCCGCCGCCAGATCGACTAGCGTCCAGTCGGTCTCGTGGCCGACGGCGGAAATCAACGGAATGCCCGAGGCGGCGACGGCCCGGGCGAGCGCTTCGTCGCTGAAGCCCCACAGATCCTCCAGGCTGCCGCCGCCGCGCGCCACGATCAACAAATCGGGCCGCGCGATGGCGCCGTCCCATGGCAGTGCGTTGAAGCCGTTGACGGCAGCGGTCACTTCCGCACCCGCCGTCTCGCCCTGCACCCGCACCGGCCAGACCAGCACGTGCAGCGGAAACCGGTCCTTGATGCGGTGGATGATGTCGCGGATGACGGCGCCCGTCGGCGAGGTGACGACGCCGATGACGCACGGCATGAACGGCAGACGCCGCTTGCGCGCCGCATCGAACAGGCCTTCGGCCTGCAGCCGGCGCTTGCGCTCGTCCAGCAGCGCCATCAGCGCACCGGCACCGGCCGGCTCGAGATTGTCGATGACGATCTGGTAGTTGGACTTTCCGGGATAGGTGGTGAGCCGGCCGGTGGCGATCACCTCCATGCCTTCCTCTGGACGGAATTTCAGCCGGCTCATTGTGGTCTTCCACACCACGGCGTCGAGCCGCGCGCGATCGTCCTTCAGGCAGAAATAGGCGTGGCCCGAGGAATGCGGTCCGCGATAGCCGGAGATCTCGCCGCGCACCCGCACATTGCCGAAGACGTCCTCGACCGTGCGCTTCAGCGCGCCGGAAATCTCGCTCACCGTGTATTCGGTGGCGTTGGTGCGTGATTCGGATGCTGCGTCGCTCATCGGCCGATTGGGGGACGGTTGTTGGCGGGCGTCAAGGCGGCCGTGTTCGCTATCCGCCCCAATTGCGATCTTCACCAGCCCGGCAGGATCTGGTTCGGCTTGGTCCGCTTCATCTTGGCGAAGGCGAGGGCGGCGAAATCGAACGTGCCAGTCTCCTCGCCGAGCGGCACGGAAATGTTGTCGAGGCTTTCCGAGATGTGGCGCGCGAGCGCATCGACGATCTCCGGCCGCGAGGTCTGGCCGCGCATGATGCCGATGCGGCAATCGGGCAGGGCGCCGAAACCGTCGGCCTCGCCCAGTACCCGCATGCCGGGCCTGAGCGCACATTCCGGCAGCACCGAGATCGCCAGGCCGGAAAGCACCGCGGCGGCAATGACGGTGGCCGAGAAGCTGGTGAACAGGATGCGGTAGTCGCGGTTCTGCTGGTCGAGCACGTCGGCGGCGGCCCGCCGCCAGATGCAGTTCGGCCGGCCGAAGGCCATCGGCAGGATCGGCTGCTCATGCGTCGCATGGTTGGCCGAGGTAACCCACAGCAGCGGTTCGCGCCGCACCACTTCCGACTGGCCGCGCGCGTCATTGTGTGTCACCAGCGCCAGGTCGAGATTGCCGCGCTTGATGTGTTCGACCAATCCCGGTGTCGGCTCGCAGATGACGGTCAGTTCGACATGGGGATTGGAACGGGCAAACCGCGCCATGATCTCTGGCAGGAAGCGATCGGCATAGTCGTCCGGCGTGCCGATGCGGATGGTGCCTTCGAGCCGGCGGTCGTCGAAGGCGGCCAGTGTTTCCTTGTTGAGATAGAGCAGCCGCCTTGCGTAGGAGAGCAGCCTGTCGCCTTCCTCGGTGAGCCTGTTGGTGCGGCCGTCCTTTTCGAACAGCGGCTTGCCGATCCGTTCCTCCAGTCGCCGCATTTGCATCGACACCGCAGACTGGGTGCGATGCACCGCTTCCGCCGCGCGGGTAAAGCTTCCGGTGTCGACAATCGAGATGAAGGTCTGCAACTGATCGAGATCGAGTGGCGCTTTCATCGGTCCAATCCATCATTGATGTTGATGCTAAATATTAGAAACATTCGTTGGATTAATCAATCGCGCCGTGGCAAATTCCGACTGTCCACATGAAGGCATGTGAATCGAAGCCGGAACGGCCGCTGTCGCCAGCGCCGATCTACCGGTTTCGCCCGTTCGAATGTGAAGGAGACCGACATGGCTACGTTTGATTTCGCTACCGAGACCTCGCGCATCACTTCGCGTCCGGCCGTTGCGACGCGCGTGGCCAATGCCGCTGCCAATGTTTACCGCGCCTGGAAAAACCGCCGCGCCTTTTATCGCCTCGGCGAAATGTCGGATGCCGAGCTCGCCGACATCGGCCTGACCCGCGCCGACCTGCACGTCGCCGTCGGTGTACCCTTTGGCCGCGATCCGACCGAAAGGCTTCGCGTTATCGCGGTCGAGCGCGCCGAAACGATCGAGGATATAGCCCGCAAAGTGGTGTGACCGCGCGTTTCGCCGTTCAGGCGCGTTGAACCTTTTTCAGGCACGCGCCACCAAGTTACGCAGGCTCCCCACTCCCTGCCGGATCCCCCCGGCCAGCCTGCGCGCTGCCCGGTCCTCCCAGGACCGGGCTTTCTTTTTTGGGCGGCACTGATGATTGGACGCCGGTGTCTAGTCTACCGCCGGCCCATGCCCTGCTTGAACTGGTCGAAGATCGACTCCATGCCCTTCTGGTAGGCGTCGCGCTGCTGGGCGCCTGTCTCGAACATCTTGCCGAACAGGTCGTCGAACGGATTTCTCGGCCTGCCGCTCGGATTGGCCTGCGGCTGCGGCGCCTGGGGTTGCTGCGGCGCCTGACGCGGCTGAGACTGCGGTGCGCCACCGCCGAACATGTCCTGCAGCACTTTGCCCAGCGGATTGTCACCATAAGGGTTCTGTGTCTGCTGCGGCTGGCTCTGCGGCTGTTGCGTGCCGCCGCCGAACATGTCCTGCAAAACCTTGCCGAGCGGGTTGTCGCCGTAAGGGCTCTGCGTCTGTTGCGGCTGCTGTGCGCCGCCGAACATATCCTGCAGCACCTTGCCGAGCGGATTGTCCATGGGGCCTGCAGGCTGGGGCGCCGGCGCCTGGCCGCCGCCGCCAGCCTGCCGCATCATCTGCTCGATGAGCTCGCCGAGCGGGTTGCCGCCAGCGCCTGCCGCATGCATCTGCCCGCCTAGCTGGTTGGTGGTCTGCTTGAACAATCCGCCCATCATCATCGAGGCGATTGCCGGCAGCATCTGCTGCAACACCTGCTGGCTGACGCCGCTCGCCTGCGCGGCCTGGCTGGCGACTGCGCGCGACAGGTCCTTCGAGCCAAACAAATGGCCGAGAATGCCGTTGCCTTCATCGAGGCCCTGCGGCGAGAAGGCCCGGCTTGCATCCTCGAAATATTTGGCGTGCTCGCCGCTGGCCATCGCCGTCATGAAGGAGCCGAGCCCATAAGGATCGGACGTGTTGCGCTTCAGTCCGTGCGAAAAGGCCGGCAGCAGCGCCGCGACCGCCGCCTGCGTCTGCTGCTGCGACAGCCCGAACTGCTGGGCCAGCGCCTGCATGCCGTTGCCGTTCTGGGCCTGTGCCAGAATATCGAACAAGGAAGGCATCGTTTTCTCCTCCGGGAAAATCCTCGTTGGAGAAGCCTAGTTCGTTTCCATTACTGATTGAAGCGAATTTGCCGAACCATCGGCCAAGCGGATAGCGAAGCGTTAATACGCGTATTCCATGAACACCGGCTCGATCGAGCCGCCCCAGCGTGTGTGGTAGGCCGACAGCATCTCTTCGGCGCTGGTCGTGCCGCGCGCGACGACCTCGTCCAGCGTGTTGAGGAACGAGGTCTCGTCATAGCCGTCGCGGTTCCTGCGGCCACGGTTCTTCAGTCCCATGCGCGAGATGACGAGCACGTCGCGGGCGATCTCGCGCAACGTCGTATTGCGGAAGGGCGCCGAAATACCCTGTTCCGGCACCGCGTTGCGCATTGCCAGCACTTCGTCATAACTCCAACTGGAAGTCAGCGCCTCGGCCGCGTCGAGCGCAGCCGCATCGTAAAGCAGCCCGACCCAGAAGGCCGGCAGCGCGCAGATGCGCCGCCACGGCCCGCCATCGGCGCCGCGCATTTCGAGAAAGCGCTTCAGCCGCACGTCGGGGAACAGCGTCGACAGATGATTCGCCCAGTCGCCCATCGTCGGCAGCCCGTCCGGCAATTCGTTGCGGGCAGCACCTGCCATGAACTGGCGGAAGGTGATGTGCGTCATGTCGTGGTATTGGCCGTCGCGGATGACGAAATACATCGGCACGTCGAGCGCCCATTCGACATAATCGGCAAAGCCGAAATCGGGCGAGAAGCAGAAGTCGAGCAGGCCGGAGCGCTGATTGTCGGTGTCGCGCCAGATCTCGCCGCGCCAGCTCTGCAAGCCGTTCGGCCGGCTTTCGGTGAAGGGCGAGTTGGCGAACAGCGCCGTCGACAGCGGCTGCAGCTTCAGCGACACCTGCATCTTGCGGCGCATGTCGGCTTCGCTTTCGAAGTCGAGGTTCACCTGGATCGTGCAGGTCCGGTACATCATATCGAGGCCCTTGGTGCCGACCTTGGGCATGTAGCGGGTCATGATCTCGTAGCGCGATTTCGGCATCTTCGGCGTCTCCGCCAGCGACCATTTCGGGCTGCCGCCAAGGCCGAGAAAACGAATGCCCATCGGTTCGGCGATCTCGCGCACCTGCGCCAGATGCGCATTGCCTTCGCGGCAGGTCTGGTGGATCGTCTCCAGCGGCGCGCCGGACAGCTCGAACTGGCCGCCTGGCTCCAGCGAGATCGCGCCCTGGCCGGTCGGCTCCACCAGGCCGATGATGCGGCCGGCATCCATGATCGGGTCCCAGCCAAGTTTGTCCTGCATGCCTTCGAGGATGGCGCGGATGCCGCGCTCGCCGCCATAGGGCACCGGCGCATTGCCGTCGACATAGAACGGGAATTTCTCGTGCTCGGTGCCGATGCGCCATTTGTCGCGCGGCTTGTTGCCTTCGGCCAGATGCTCGACGAGTTCGTCGACGTCTTCGATCGGCCGGAAATCGGTAGTATCGCGCGCCATAATAGCCCTCCGCACATGACCCCGAAAACCGGCTTCGACTTTCGGAAAGGATCATGTGCCCAATCAATATCTTACAGCGTCCTTTGCGCGCCCGAAAGGACGCGCGGCCACCGCCGGCGCTAGATGGACGAAATGTCAGTAGCCGATCAAGCGAAAAATCCTGAGCCAGAGGGTAACGGGAATTGATCACCAATCGCCGATTGTCGTCTGGATCAGCGCCAGTGCCGCCACCGCCGCCGTATCCGCGCGAAGGATACGCGGCCCGAGCGGAATGGCGGTAACGAAGGGCAGCGCTCTCAGCATCCTGCGTTCCTCGTCGGAAAAGCCGCCCTCCGGTCCGACCAGCAGGCCGAGCTTGCTCTCCCGCATCGCCTGCAACGCCGGCAGGGGATTGTTGGTCGATGCGTCCTCGTCGCAGAAGATCAGCCGCCGCTCTCGGTCCCAGTTGCTGAGCAGGCGCTCGAATTTTTCCGCCTCGCGCAGCTCCGGCACCGCCAATATGCCGCATTGTTCGGCGGCCTCGACGACATTGGCGCGTAGACGCTCGATGCCGGGTCGTGCCACTTGCGTATGCTGCGTGATGACCGGCTGCAGGATGCCGGCGCCCATCTCCACTGCCTTTTGCACGAGGTAGTCGAGCCGTCCTTGCTTCAGCGGCGCGAAGCAATAGACGAGATCGGACACCGGCGGCTGCGGGCGCTGCAATGCCAGCACCTTCAGGCGTACAGCTTTCTTCGATTTCGCGGCGATTGCCGCCGACCATTCGCCGTCGCGGCCGTTGAAGACCAGTATTTCGGCGCCTTCTCCAAGCCGCAGCACATGCGAGAGATAATGGCTCTGCCGCGGGCCGACGTCGAACTCGATGTCCGGTCCAAGCCCGTCCGGCACGAACAGCCGCTGCATCTTGTAATTGGCGCGCATCGCCGAGGAATGCGGCAACGTCACCCTCGGCGTCAAGCCTCGGCGGAAGGATGCCAGACGGGCTGGTAGCCATGCCTTAGCACCGAAACAGTTGTCGCCGGCGTGAGCAGGCCGAGCGGGCGGCCGGCAAAGCTATCGAATCCCACCGGTTCGCCATAGCCGCCGAAACTCCAGGGCAGGGCGGCGCCATCAAACAGGGCGTATGCCCTGTTTCCTGCCGAGATCATCGTGCCGTCAGGCAAGTCCGCAAGCGCCTCCGGTTTCAGTCTCGGCGCCTGTCCGCCCGAGGCCAGGCGCTCCTTGTGCAGGCGCTTGTCGAGCTGCGGCGCGCGTGGCTCGGCAATGCCGAAGGCGTCGCCGAAGCGCCGGACAAAATCCCTGGCCCGCTGGCGCCGGCAGAAGAAGCAGGGCCGGTGCCCGGCCGCCAGCGCCGTCACCTCGTCGAGGAAAAACAGCTCGGTCCAGCCGGCCTTGCCGCCCAATTGATCGTCGCTTTGCCGGTTGCGCCCCATCGGCTCGCGCCGCACGTCGCCGTATTCGCAGACGCAGATGATCCAGGCTTGCAGCGCCCAGCGCTTCTTCAACAGCGTTCTCGCCTCGGGGTCGTGAATGATGCCGCGATTGCCCATGAACAGGCCGCGCTCCGGCACGGCATGGATGGCGCCGAACGGATCGACCCGGTTTTGCAGTGGCATAGGCGTTCCCTGTTGGCTGCAATGCTGGCGCCATGATATCGCTCGCTGCATCAATTTCATGTCAGCAGGTTTCGATGCGGGTCTTGGTTGTCCAGAACTTCGACAATGAGGGCCTTGGCCAGATCGGCGCGGCCCTTGTCGAGGCGGGCGCCGATATCGACCTGCGCCGGCCCTATCGCGGCGACGCGCTGCCGCAAGATTGCGGCGGGCACGACGCCATGGTGGTGCTCGGCGGTGCCCAGAATGCGCTGGACGACGAGCTCTGTCCTTATTTTCCGGGCCTGCTCGATCTGACGCGCGACTTTGCCGAAAGGGATCGCGCGGTGCTCGGCATCTGCCTCGGCAGCCAGTTGGTCGCGCGCGCCTTTGGCGGCGAGAACCTGATAGGCGGTGCCTCGGAATTCGGCTGGCACGAGGTCGCGCTTGCCGCGGCGGCGCAGGCCGATCCGGTGCTCGCCGCCTTGCCTGAAAAATTCCCGATCTTCCAATGGCACGACGACACCTTTGTCTTGCCCGGGACTGCCGTGCGGCTGGCCGGCAATGCCGTCGCCGAGAACCAGGCGTTCCGCATCGGCCGCGCGGTCTACGGCTTCCAGTTTCATTTCGAGGCCGACCGGCCGATGGTTCGCGACTGGAGCACGTCCTTCGCGCCGCTGATCGCCGAGCGGCATCCTGAATGGGCCGTCCGGCTCGACGATGAAATGGCCCGCAACGGACCGCAAGCCGATGCCGCCGGCCTGGCCATCGCCCGCGCCTGGGTGGCGACGATCTGACGGCTCATACAGTCAACGTATTTGGCGACGTTGCATATTTGGCACGCGGCGGCAAATCCTCCGGGTACAACGCGTTTCATCCTTGGCCTGTGTCTGTCCGCCAGCCTAAAAGGCGCCCGCTCTGCATCTGGCGTGCAACCGCGATGAACCTTTCCTGTGACCCGCGCGACACACCGCCGATACAGAACATGCCTAGAAGCGCGAAACCGTCAGACATTTGCGACGTATTTTGCGTTTCAACGCATTGGTAACCCGCTCGTGCATAGATGCAGGAAGCTCAACAAGAGATGACGTCCGTGAAAGCAGCCTTTTTGTCCTTTGTGATGTTGTCGGCTATCGTCTTGTGTGGCCTCGGCATTTATTCCGCCGACGCGGCCAACAACCACAATGCCGTCGACGGCTACGGCGTCACCGCCGCACTTCGCTAGGCCCTCTGCTCATAACCCACGCCTTCCCTAAGCCCTCTCACCTGATACGACCAGGATATGCTTGTCGGCGCCGTCCACGACGAGCGCTGTGAGGTTGCCCGACTGCCAGGCGAGTGTGTCGACATTGACGCGATTGCCGGTGATCTCGGCCTTGGGCACCGGCGTATGGCCGTGCACCACGATCTTGGGATGAAGACCGGTGTGATCGTGGAAGACCTCGCGGATCCAGATCAGGTCCTGCAGGCTCTGGCTTTCCAGCGCAACGCCGGGCCGGATGCCGGCATGGCAGAAGAAGAAGTCGCCGAAAGTCACTGAGAAGGGCAGCGAGCGCAGGAACTCGACATGGTTCTGCGGCACCGCTTCGACCAGTGCGGCGTGCCCTTGCCGCAATGCCGCATCGGCGCGGCCAAACCAGGCGCTGCTCCCACCGAGTGACACGCCGTAGGATAGCGCCGTCTGGATGCCGCCATAGCGCATGAACAGCCCGTCCGGGTCGGGAACATCGAGAAAATCGAGGAAGCCGAGATCATGATTTCCGGCCAGCATCAGCTGACGCGGATCGCGTTTTTGCGCGTCGATCAGGAAATCGATGACGCCCCTGGAGTCGGGGCCCCGGTCGACATAGTCGCCGAGATGGATCACGCGCCAATCGGTCGACGGCCTTTGACTGAGCTCCGCCTCGATCCGCCGGTGCATGGCGGTCAGCAAATCGAGCCGGCCGTGCACGTCGCCGATCGCGTAAAGGCGCATGCCTTGCGGTCCGCGCGCCTCGTAGAAACTGATACCGGGCTCCGTCAATGCCTGCGTCGCCTCCGTGATCATGCCGTCACGGGACTTTAGCGCCGAAGCTGATCCTTGCCCATGTCAGTGACCAGACGCTTTCCGCACAGTGCCAGCGTTATGTCCATCTCCTTGCGGATGATTTCCAGCGCCTTGGTCACTCCTTCCTTGCCGAGTGCGCCGAGGCCGTACAGGAAAGGCCGGCCGATATAGGTGCCCTTGGCGCCGAGGCACAGTGCCTTGAGCACGTCTTGGCCGGAGCGGATGCCGCCGTCCATATGCACCTCGATCGTGTCGCCGACGGCATCGGCGATCTCTTCAAGCGCCATGATCGATGACGAGGCGCCGTCGAGCTGGCGGCCGCCATGGTTGGATACGATGATCGCGTCGGCGCCCGTTTTGGCCGCCATCAGCGCATCTTCCTTGTCGAGTATGCCTTTCAGGATCAGCTTGCCGCCCCAGCGCTCCTTGATCCAGGCGACGTCCTTCCAGGACAGATGCGGATCGAACTGCTCCTTCGTCCACGACGACAGCGAGGCGAGGTCGCCGACGCCCTTGGCATGGCCGACGATGTTGCGGAAGCTCCGGCGCTTGGTGCCGGCCATGCCGACGCACCAGCGCGGCCTTGTCGCCATCTGCCAGATGTGCTTCGGCGTCATTCGCGGCGGCGCCGAAAGCCCGTTGCGAATATCCTTGTGGCGCTGGCCGAGGATCTGCAGGTCGAGCGTCAGCACCAGCGCCGAACATTTCGCCGCTTTTGCGCGGTCGATCAGATCGAAGACGAAGTCCTTGTCGCGCAGCACGTAGAGCTGGAACCAGAACGGCTTCCTGGTCACCGATGCGACATCCTCGATCGAGCAGATGCTCATGGTCGACAGCGTGAACGGCACGCCGAATTCTTCCGCCGCCTGCGCCGCCAGCATCTCGCCGTTCGGGTGCTGCATGCCGGTCATGCCGGTCGGCGCCAGCGCCACCGGCATCGTCACCTTCTCGCCGATCATGGTCGATTCCAGTGAGCGGTTGTCCATGTCGACAAGCACGCGCTGGCGGAACTTGATCTTCTCGAAATCCTCTTCGTTGGCCCGGTAGGTGCTTTCGGTCCAGGCGCCGGAATCGGCGTAGTCGAAGAACATCTTCGGCACGCGGCGGCGCGCGAGGTCCTTGAGGTCGGCGATGGTGAGAATGCTGCTCATGGATCTTTTTCCGGTGGTTCTTCGCTGGTCCGTCGTTGAATTTTCTGGCCGGTGCCTACGGCTGTTTTCTTGCCGCCTCGCCGTCGCCGGGCTCGGAGCGCTGCCTGAGCCTCAGCCGCGACACGCGCTGCCAGTCGCCGCTGCGCTCGGCCTCGGCCATCGACCGTTCGACATAAGAGATGTGGTCCATCGCCGCCTGCCGCGCCGCGGCCGGATCGCCGGCCTTGACCGCCGTGTAGATTGCCCGGTGCTGCGAAAGGAGCGCCTCGCGCGCGCCCGGCACGCTGAACACCAGCCGCCGGTTCTGGAACACGCCTTCCGACAGCAGCCGATAGCAGGAGCGCAGCGTGTGCAGCAGGATGATGTTGTGCGCGCATTCGCAAATCGCGTGGTGGAACTCGACGTCGATTTCCGCCTCGTCGTCGAAATTGCCGGTCCGGTGCGCCTCGTCCATGCGTGCCATGATGCGGTCGAGCAGCGCCAGATCGTCCGATGTTGCGCGCCGCGCCGCATATTCCGCCGCCACCGCCTCGATCTCGCGGCGGTACTCCAGATAGTCGGTCACCGCCTTGCGATGCATCGAGATCAGGTCGGTCACCGGCTTGGTGAACAGCTGGCCGATGACATCGGCGACATGGGTGCCGCCGCCGGGCCGTGTCGTCAGCAGCCCGCGCCCTTCCAAGGCTTTCAAGGCATCGCGCAGGATCGGCCGCGACACCTCGAACTGGCGCGCCAGCTCGCGCTCGCCCGGCAACCGGTCGCCGGTGCGCAGGACGCCTTCGAGGATCAGGCTCTCGATCTGCTGCACCACCTCGTCGGCGGTGCGCGAATGCTCGATCCGGGAGAAAATGTCGCTCAAACGGAATGCCTGGGGGTTGAACCGATGTCGCGCAAGATAAAGCCAGCCTCGCCAACTGGTCAAATTATTTATCCAATTTTCCCAGGGGCCGGGCCGGTTTCAGAGCCGCGGCCTCATATCACCTTGAGCTAAAACTGGGTGTTTGCGTCCTCTGGAGATTGCCTCTAGAGCAATTCCAGGAAAGCGTGAAACGGTCTTCCGTCCGGAATTGCGCAGAATCAAAGAGATAGAGCGGTTCGGCGTTTCTGAAACGATGAACCGCTCCAGAGCGACATCATTGCCAAAGGGCCCAGAGAAGCCTGGGGGACCAGCCGTGCCAGACGCCGACCCGTTCAAGCTCGAATTCCAGCTGCGCGCCAAAGCAGTGGGCGGTAGCGTCATGGGCTTTCCGGCGCATGAAGATCGCCCCGGCGCGCTTGGCGAGGTTCACGCCCGGCCGCACCCGCTGGTCGAAAACCCGCGCGTGCTGGTGCAACTTTCGTTTATGACCGAAGCTGGATCCGGGGTCGATCAGGCCGTGCTTTCCGAATTGTCGCGACGCCTCGGCATCGCCGCGCCCGACCCTCACGCCCGCCACCACGCGATGAAATGGGGCAAGGGCTCGCTGCGCTGGGAACGGCACACGGAGTTCTCGACCTATCTCTGGGAAGGGCCGCTCGCCGAAAACGGCAGGGGGCAAGAAGACACACCCTTCGGCAACGGGTTTTCGCCGCCGGGCACGGTGATTTCCGGCATCAGGCTGGAAATCCGCGAATGGACGCCGGCGAACGAAAAACTGATCGCCGGTTTCGACCCGACCAGCCTGTGCTATTCGCTGGTCGAGCGTGGCAACGCGGCCATCGTCACCGATTTCCGTCAGGATGGCGACGGGTTGACCCGCATGCTGGTGCTCGACCGCGGCCTGACGCCGGCGCGCACCGGGGCATTGTCGCAGCGGCTGATCGATATCGAAACTTACCGCACGCTGGCCATGCTCGGCCTGCCGCTGGCGCTGACGCTGTCCGGCCGCGCCCGCCGCATCGAAGACAGGCTGGCTCAGACCACGTTGGAAATGAAGGTCGCCGAGACCCGGGACAGCCAGACGCTACTTGCCGACTTGACCGAACTGGCCGCCGAGCTGGAAGCCGATGCCGCCTCCAGCCTCTACCGCTTCGGCGCCAGCCGCGCCTATGACGGCATCGTCCGCGAACGGCTGGAGGCGCTCGAGGAAGAGGCGGTGCCCGGCTACGACACCTGGGGCGGTTTTCTGCAGCGCCGCGTGGCGCCGGCGATGCGTACCTGCCGTTCGGTCGAGGAGCGTCAGGCCAACCTGTCGACGAAGCTCACCCGTGCCACCACGCTGCTGCGCACCTGGGTCGACGTCGAGGTCGAGAAACAGAACCGCGATCTTTTGGCGTCGATGAACAATCGCGCGCGCCTGCAATTACGGCTGCAGCAGACGGTGGAGGGGCTCTCGGTCGCCGCCGTCTCCTACTATGTCGTCGGCCTCATCGGCTACGTAGCCAAGGGCGCCTCGATCTTCGGCCACGCCTTTGCGCCAGAAATGGTCACCGCCGCCTCGGTGCCGCTCGCCGTCCTGCTCGTCTGGTGGGGCGTGCGCCGCGTCCGCCGCCTGCACTCCGAACCGGGCAAGCAGCCGGGCGAGTAGTGTGGGGCGCGCAGCGGCAGATTGCCGCTGCGGAGCGCTGTCCCGGCCATAGGCCTCCCATCCCGGCCAAAGCGGTGTTTGCAACCGACCGCCGTCGCTGGTAAAAGATCTTTACCAGTCGCTCGAAGGAGGCTGTCGATGTCCGGCCTTGCCATGCCGAAACCAGACGACGCCACGCTGCGCCGGCGCAACGAGATCGTCGCCGATATGCGCATCATCGTGCCGGGCGAGGGCGTCGTCGACGCCGCCAATGCAATGCGCGCCTTCGAGAGCGACGGGCTCACCGCCTACCGGCAATTGCCGCTGGTCGTTGTCCTGCCGCAAACCGTGGCGCAGGTTTCGCGCGTGCTGAAATATTGCAGCGACCGCAACATCCGCGTCGTGCCACGCGGCTCCGGCACCTCGCTGTCCGGCGGCGCGCTGCCGCTGGAGGACGCGGTGCTGCTGGTGATGAGCCGCTTCAACCGCATCCTCGAGATCGATTTTCAGAACCGCGTCGTCGTCGCCCAGCCCGGCGTCACCAATCTCGGCATCACCACTGCAGTCGAGCAAGAGGGCTTTTATTACGCCCCCGATCCATCCTCCCAGATCGCCTGCTCGATCGGCGGCAATGTCGCGGAAAATTCCGGCGGCGTGCACTGTCTGAAATACGGTCTCACCGCCAACAATGTGCTCGGCATCGAGATGGTGCTGATGAATGGCGAGGTGGTGCGCCTCGGCGGCAGCCATCTCGACGCGGAAGGCTATGACCTGCTCGGCGTCATGACCGGCTCCGAAGGACTGCTCGGTGTCGTCACCGAGGTCACCGTGCGCATCCTGAAGAAGCCGGAGACTGCGCGTGCCCTGCTCATCGGCTTCCCGACCAGCGAGCAGGCCGGCCAATGCGTCGCCGACATCATTGGCGCCGGCATCATCCCGGGCGGCATGGAGATGATGGACCGCCCGGCCATCCACGCCGCCGAGGATTTCGTCCACGCCGGCTATCCGCTCGATGTCGAGGCGCTGCTGATCGTCGAGCTGGACGGGCCGGGTGTCGAAGTCGACCATCTGATCGGCCTTGTCGAAGCCATCGCCTATACGAACGGCTCGACCACATGCCGCATTTCGCAGTCGGAGCAGGAGCGGCTGAGTTTCTGGGCCGGCCGCAAGGCGGCTTTCCCGGCGGTCGGCCGCATCTCGCCCGACTATTACTGCATGGACGGCACCATCCCGCGCAAGGAACTGCCGCGCGTGCTCGCCGGCATGCGCGAACTGTCGGAGAAATACGGGCTCGGCGTCGCCAATGTCTTCCACGCCGGCGACGGCAATCTGCACCCGCTGATCCTCTATGATGCCAATGTGCCCGGCGAACTCGACAAGGCGGAAAACTTCGGCGCCGACATATTGCGGCTCTGCGTCAAGGTCGGCGGCGTGCTGACCGGCGAGCACGGGGTCGGCATCGAGAAGCGCGACCTGATGCCGGAAATGTTCAATCGGATCGACCTCGACCAGCAGATGCGCGTCAAATGCGCCTTCGACCCCAACCATCTTTTGAATCCCGGCAAAGTCTTCCCGCAATTGAGGCGATGCGCCGAACTCGGGCGGATGCACGTGCATCGCGGGCAGGTGGCATTTCCGGACATTCCGAGGTTTTGAGGGATGCTTCGCTTCTCAACGTCGGCGTTCCTTCGCGCCCCCCTCTGTCCTGCCGGACATCTCCCCCACGAGGGGGGAGATTGGCCGTCATTTTCGCTTTCGCCAATCGCCAACGTTGCTGAACGAGCGCCAGCGGCGAACCTGCCGATCTCCCCCCAAGTGGGGGAGATGTCCGGCAGGACAGAGGGGGGCGCGAAGGATCGCGGCGTTTTTATCGGCGGCGCCAGCGCATGACCACCTTCACCCCCTCAACCGCCGCCGAAACCCTCTCCACCATCGCCTGGGCAGCGGCGGAAGACTCGCCGCTCGAAATCCTCGGCCACGGCTCCAAGCGCGGCATTGGCCGTCCGCAGCAAACCGAGCATACGCTCGACCTTTCCAAACTCTCCGGCGTCACACTCTATGAGCCGGCCGAACTGGTGCTGTCGGCGAAAGCCGGCACGCCGCTGGCCGAGATCGAAAACCTGCTTGCCGAAAACGGCCAGCAACTGGCCTTCGAACCGATGGACTATGGCCCGCTGCTCGGCGGCGAACCGGGGAACGGCACAATCGGCGGCGTGCTTGCCGCGAACCTTTCCGGGCCGCGCCGGCTGAAGGCCGGGGCTGCGCGCGACCATATTCTCGGCATAGCGGCCGTTTCCGGGCGCAGCGAGGCTTTCAAGTCGGGCGGCCGCGTCGTCAAGAATGTCACCGGCTACGACCTCTCGAAGCTGATGGCCAACAGCTGGGGCACGCTGGCGGTGTTCACCGACGTCACCTTTAAGGTGCTGCCTTCAGCCGAGACCGAAGTCACGCTCGCTATCCGCGGCCTGCTCGACGATCATGCCGCCGCCGCCATGGCGATGGCGTTGGGTTCCAGCGCCGAAGTGTCGAGTGCTGCCCATCTTCCCGAGCGGGTTGCCGCGCGGGTCGCCGGTGGCAGTCTCGGCAGCGATGCGGCGACGCTGCTGCGTATCGAGGGTTTCGGCCCGTCGGTCGCCTACCGCATCGCCGCGCTTAAAGACCTGCTGAAAAACGCCGGGCCGCTGCAGGAGATTTCCGGTTCGGTCTCGTATTCGGTCTGGCGCGATATCCGCGACTGCGCGCCGTTCGCCGATGGCAGCGAAAGGCCGGTGTGGCGCGTCTCGATGGCGCCGTCGCAGGGCCACCTTATGGTGCTGGCGCTGCGCATGCAGGCCGCGGTCGATGCCTTCTACGATTGGCAGGGCGGGCTGATCTGGCTGCGCATGCAGCAGGACGATCCCGAGGCCGGCCTGTTGCGCGGCTTGATCAGAAAGCATGGCGGCGGCCATGCGACGCTGGCGCGCGCAACCCCTGCGCACCGCGCTGCGATACCCGTGTTCGAACCGCAAGCGCCGCAGTTGGCAGCCTTATCGGCGCGGCTCAAAGCTGAATTCGACCCGAAGAATATCCTCAATCCCGGCCGTATGACGCCGCTTGCAAGCTCTGCTATTCTCGCCCCGGCAACCGAGGGAGGAGCACAATGAGCGATCCAGGCCCGACCGATTCAGACAGGCCCGCACCGCGCCAGACCGACCGCTGGCTCGAGCCCGGCCCGACCAACGCACTGGTCATCTACATCCTCTATCTCGCCGGCCTCGTCATCGGCGTCACCGGCCTTGTCGGCATCGTCCTGGCCTATATCAACCACGGCAAGGCCGGCGGCTTCGTCGAGAGCCATTACACATTCCTGATCCGCACCTTCTGGATCGGCCTGCTCTACGCGCTGATCTCCATGGTGCTGATGATGGTGGCTATCGGCGTTGTGCTGATGTTCGCAGTCGCCGTCTGGTTCATCGCCCGCTGCATACTCGGCCTGCAGGCGCTGCAGCGCGGCGAGCCGGTCAAGAACCCGGAAAGCTGGTTCCTGGGATTATGAGCATGATCCCCAAAAGTGGGTACCGGTTTTGGGAAAAGATCATGCTCAAACGGTAAGGACTCGTTTACGTGCAGACCTCCTTCTCGCTTGCCCAGCTTGCCGATCCGCATGTCGCGGAATCGGAAAAGATCCTGCGCAAATGCGTGCATTGCGGCTTCTGCATCGCCACCTGCCCGACCTATGTGACGCTCGGCAACGAACTGGATTCGCCGCGTGGGCGGATCTACCTGATCAAGGACATGCTGGAGAACGGTCGCCCCGCCGACAAGGAGATTGTCACCCATATCGACCGCTGCCTGTCCTGCCTCGCCTGCATGACAACCTGTCCGTCGGGCGTCAACTACATGCATCTGGTCGACCACGCCCGCGCGCATATCGAGGAGACCTACAGGCGTCCGCTGGCCGATCGTCTGACCCGCGCCATGCTGGCCTTCGTGCTGCCCTATCCCTCGCGCTTCCGTGCGGCGCTCAAGCTGGCGAAGCTCGGCCAGCCATTCGCCGGCCTGTTTGAGAAAATTCCGACATTGAGGCCCTTGGCCGCCATGTTGAGGCTCGCACCGGCGTCGGTCCCGGCAGTCTCGCCGATGGCCTCGTCGGGAGTCCATGCCGGGCAGGGCGCGAAGCAAAATGGCCGCGTCGCCATCCTCACCGGCTGCGCGCAATCCGTGCTCGATCCCGGCATCAACGACACGGCGATTTCGCTGCTGACACGGCTTGGCGTCGAGGTCGTGCTGCCCGAGGGCGAGGGCTGCTGCGGGGCGCTGGTGCATCACATGGGACGCGAGGACGCTGCCTTGGCGTCGGCCCGACGGAACGTCGACGCCTGGACGCGCGCCATCGAGCAGGGTGGACTCGATGCCATCGTCATCACCGCATCCGGCTGCGGCACCACCATCAAGGATTACGGCTTCATGCTGCGCCTCGATCCGGCCTATGCCGAAAAGGCCGCGCGCGTGTCGGCGCTGGCCAGGGACATCACCGAGTATCTGGCAAGCCTCGACCCGCCGGAGCCGGTACGCAGGCCGGGCACGGTCGTCGCCTATCACTCGGCCTGCTCGATGCAGCACGGCCAGAAGATCACCCGCCAGCCGAAGGAACTCTTGACCCGTGCCGGCTTCGTCGTGCGCGAGCCGCGCGAGGGGCATCTGTGCTGCGGTTCGGCCGGCACCTACAATATCCTGCAGCCCGAGATTTCGGCGACACTGCGCGACCGCAAGGTCAGGAATATCGAAGCGACCGGTGCTGAAATCGTCGTCACAGGCAATATCGGCTGCATCACCCAGATCGCCTCCGCAGCCAAGCTGCCGGTGGTGCATACGATAAAGCTGCTCGACTGGGCCTATGGTGGGCCGAAGCCGGAAAGCGTTCGAGACGACAGGGTGGTCATCGCGGCCGAGTGATGCGACGGTGGTTTACTCCGCCGCCAGTCTGTCCGCCGTGCCGTAGGTCGCCTGGTAGCGGGCGCGCTGGCGGCTGAGCGCCACCATGGTGTTGCGCAGCAGGATCGCCACGGTGATCGGGCCGACGCCGCCCGGCACCGGCGTGATCCACGACGCGACATGCCTGACGCTCTCGGCATCGACGTCGCCGACGATGCGGCTTTCGCCGTCCGGCCCGATTTCCGAATTGATACCGATGTCGATGACCGCCGCACCCGGCTTGACCATGTCGGCCTTGATCAGCCGCGGCTTGCCGACGGCGACGAACAGCGCATCGGCGCGGCGTGCGTGTGCCGCCACCGAACGCGTCATGTGATGGCAGACGGTCACCGTCGCGCCTTCGCTCATAAGCAGGAACGCGATCGGCTTGCCGACGATCTCGGAATGGCCGACGACCACCACTTCGAGCCCCTTGAGGTCGAGGCCGGTTTCCCTGAGCAGTTCGACCGAGGCAGCGGCAGTGCAGGGCGCCAGATCGAGCTGGTTGTAGACGATGTTGCCGATCGAGGCCGGGTGCATGCCCTCGACGTCCTTGAGCGGATGCACCGCCGCCTGCAGCGTCTTGATCGGAATGTGCACCGGCACTGGCCGCTGGATGATGATGCCGGTGACGCGCGGGTCGGCGTTCAGGCCGTGGATCGCCGCCTCGAGTTCGCCGGCGGTGATGTCGGCTGGAAAGCGACGCTCCTCGAAGCCGATGCCGGCCAGCCCCGCCTTGGCGCGCTGGTTGCGGACATAGACGTCGACCGCCGCGGTGTCGCCAACGGTGATCGACACCAGCTTGGGCGGAAAGCCTTCGGCGGTGGCGATCGCCGCGTCCTCGCGCACGCCGGCGATGATGCGTTGGGCAACCGGGCCGCCCTTGAGATAGCGGCTGTCGTCGGAAAGGGACATCGGGATGGGGCCTTTATCTGGATTTTAGCCGCCACATAGCAAAGCAACCGCGAAAAGGCAGCGCGAAAAGCGAACCGCCATGCCGGTCGCGCGACGTGCCGGCGAAATCTTCCCCTCGATTCTCGCTGGCATTGGCGGAAACAAAAAGGGCAGCACGGCTTGCCGTGCTGCCCTCTCGTGACTGGCCGCATCCCCATGCGGCCCGTCCCCCGTTATTCAATACTCCCGACGCTTCTGAGCAGAATCATCGGTGAGGTCAACCGCAGATTACATCACTACAACCGTCGTGCCAACATTGACCCGCTCGTAAAGGTCGACCACGTCCTCGTTTCGCATGCGGATGCAGCCCGATGACACCGCGCCGCCGATCGTCCAGGGCTGGTTGGTGCCGTGGATGCGGTATTCGGTCGAGCCGAGATAGAGCGCGCGCGCGCCGAGCGGGTTTTCCATGCCGCCGGCGAGATAGGTCGGCAGATAGCGGCCCTTGGCGGCTTCGCGGGCGATCATCACCGCCGGCGGCCGCCAGTCCGGCCAGACGCGCTTGTTGGTGATCTTGTGGGTGCCGGACCATTCGAAGCCCGGCTTGCCGGTGCCGACGCCGTAGCGCCGCGCCTTGCCGTTCTTCCCGACGAGATAGAGGAAATTCTCTCGCGTATCGATGACGATGGTGCCCGGCTTCTGCGGGCCGTCATACGCAACTTCCTGCGGCAGATAGATCGGGTCGATCTGCGGCCGCATCACCATGCGCTTGGCCGGCGCCTGCACCGCTGCGGTGCGCAGCTGATCCGGTTCGGCCAGCCGCCGGTAGCGCCGTTGCGGCTGCGTCTCTAGCCGGCTCTGCCGCACGATGCCCGGCGCATGGCCGAGCTGCAGCACCCAGGGCGCCGAAAGGTCGGGACTGACCACCACCGGCGGCCTCTCGACATAGCGGTCGTTGGCATTGGCGGCGCCGGCCGCAAGCACCGCCGCGGCGCCGAACAGTGGGAACAAGAATATCTTCATCGCAACGCACCTTGATCGTCGAACATGCCGGGGTGCAAAGCCTCCCCGATTTCGCCGACATTGGGCGCGAAGCGGCAACCGAAACATGAATCGGAATGCGTAAAATGCCGATCTGTCAGTAAAGCTTTTGGTGTGGTTACCGCCGGGTTCAGGAATCTGGTAAAGCCGCGGTAAAGGCCGCGTCAAAACGCGTTAACGCCAAGACACGAACGGAATTCCGCCATGGACGAAAAGACAGGTCTGATTGCCGGCCCCGACGGCATCGCCCGCTGCTTCTGGCACGGCAACCTGCCGGACTACCTGCACTACCACGACCATGAATGGAGCCGGCCGGTCGCCGACGATCGCCGGCTGTTCGAAAAGATCTGCCTCGAAGGTTTTCAGTCGGGCCTGTCCTGGCTGACCATATTGCGCAAGCGCGACAATTTCCGCGAGGCGTTTGCCGGCTTCGATGTCGACAAGATCGCCGCCTTCACCGACGCCGATGTCGAGCGCCTGCTCGGCAATGCCGGCATCATCCGCCATCGCGGCAAGATCGTTTCGACCATCAACAACGCCAAGCGCGCCCGCGAACTCATCGACGAGGCCGGCTCGCTGGCGGCATGGTTCTGGAGGTTCGAGCCCGGCCCCGACGAGCGGCCCGAGATCGTCGATCTCGCGCATCTGCGCGCCAACCCGACGACGGCGGTCTCGGTCCGCATTTCGAAGGAGCTGAAGAAGCGCGGCTGGAGCTTTGTCGGCCCGACCACCGTCTACGCCTTCATGCAGGCGATGGGGCTGGTCAACGACCATCTCGAGGGCTGCGTCTGCCGCGAGCCGGTCGAGGCGGAGCGCAAAGCGTTCAAGCGGCCGAAATAGCGGCTCAGGCGCCGCCGGCGCCGGCCAAGAAAAACCCGGCGAGGATGGCAGCCAGCGCGGCGAACACCGGATAGATCACCAGCAGACCGGTCATCAAAACATCGCGCATGCTCGGCCCGCTGCGCTGTTGCGCCGCGATCTCGAACGGTCCGGCGATTTGCTTCGTCGCCGTCGGCGCATTGTTGTCAGCCGGCCGCAGCCGGACCGAGGCGTCGCGAGCCCCGCTATCGATGATGTCGAACTTCTGTAGCGTGGCCATGGCCCCGAACCCTTGTTTCGGCGCGCTTATCGGCTCGGATTGTGTCGGCACGATGCCGCGCGCGTGGCGCAATTGTTTCAGCCTCTTTTTCTTGCCTTGTCGCGCAAGGGGAGCAGGAAAAGCCGCAAACCCTTGCCTTCTCCGGGCTGCATCGGTAGGACACGCCGACCCGAAATAAGTCATCGTTTACTTAAGCAAAGTACCCATCCCATGGCCGACAAATCCGAAAAGATGAAAGCGCGCCTGCCGCGCGGCTTTGTCGACCGCGGCGCCGACGATCTGCGCGCCGTCGAGAAGATGATGGCGACGATCCGCTCGGTCTTCGAGCTCTACGGTTTCGAGCCGGTCGACCAGCCGCTGATCGAATACACCGATGCGCTCGGCAAATTTTTGCCCGACCAGGACCGGCCGAACGAGGGCGTGTTCTCCTTCCAGGACGACGACGACCAATGGCTGTCGCTGCGCTACGACCTGACCGCGCCGATGGCGCGCTTTGTCGCCGAAAATTTCGAGCGCCTGCCGAAACCCTATCGCAGCTATCGCTCCGGCTGGGTGTTCCGCAACGAGAAGCCCGGCCCCGGCCGCTTCCGCCAGTTCATGCAGTTCGACGCCGACACGGTCGGCACGCCGGGCGTCGCCGCCGATGCCGAGATGGCGATGATGATGGCCGACGTGATGGAGGCGCTGGGAATTGCGCGCGGCGACTACGTCGTGCGCGTCAACAACCGCAAGGTGCTCGACGGCGTGCTGGAGGCGATCGGCCTTGGCGGCGACGAGAATGGCGGCCGCCGGCTGACCGTGCTGCGCGCCATCGACAAGCTGGACAAGCTTGGCGTCGCGGGCGTGCGCCTGCTTCTGGGCGCGGGGCGCAAGGACGAGAGCGGTGATTTCACCAAGGGCGCCGGGCTGGACAAGACGCAAATCGACGTTGTCATCAGCTATTTCACAGTCATGGCGCAGCACGATCCGGAACCGATTGTCCAGACACTGGGATCCATCAACCCCGGTCTCAGCAACCTTATCGAGGAAAGAAAACTCGAACATCTGGGCATCACGAATGCTTCGTTTGTCGACGGCCTTGCGGAGCTGGAGCAGATAAGAACCATGGTCGCGCAAAGCGGCTACGGCGAGGATCGCATCCGCATCGACCCCTCCGTCGTGCGCGGCCTCGAATATTACACCGGCCCGGTCTATGAGGCCGAGCTGCTGGCCGAGATTCCCAACGAGGACGGCCAGATCGTGCGCTTCGGTTCGGTCGGCGGCGGCGGCCGCTATGACGGCCTGGTCTCGCGCTTCCGTGGCGAGCCGGTGCCGGCGACCGGTTTCTCCATCGGCGTCTCCCGCTTGACGACGGCGCTGAAGAACCTCGGCAAGCTCGACACGTCTGACGTCATCGCGCCGGTCGTCGTGCTGACCATGGACAAGGACACGGAAAGCCTGGGCCGCTACCAGAAGATGGTGGCCGAGCTGCGCGCCGCCGGCATCCGCTCGGAAATGTATCTCGGCGGCGCCGGCATGAAGGCGCAGCTCAAATATGCCGACCGCCGCGGCAGCCCGGTCGCCGTCATCCAGGGCGGCGACGAGCGCGCCAAGGGCGAGCTGCAGATCAAGGACCTGATCGAAGGCGCGAAGATGTCGGCCGAGATCGCCGACAACGCCGAATGGCGCGCCGCACGGCCGGCGCAGGTGACCGTGGCGGAAGGCAATCTGGTTGCCGAGGTGAAGAAGATACTGGCGGCGCAGGCCGAGGAGCGGGCGCGTGGCAAGTAGGGCGCCGCTCCCTTCTCCCCTTGTAGGAGAAGGTGGCCGAGCGAAGCTCGGTCGGATGAGGGGTATTCCAGGGAACGCCGACGCCTCGTTTCTTCCGGCACCCCTCATCCGTCTCGGCGCTACGCGCCAATCCACCTTCTCCCACAGGGAGAGAAGGGGAGGTGGCGCTTCATGACCTCCCGCTATCCCGCCATCGCAGCCGACATCACCAAGCTCTTCACCGCGCGCAACACCCATGCGGTCGAGGTCGCGGTGCTGCAGCCGGCCGATCCGTTCCTCGACATGGCCGGCGAGGATCTGCGCCGCCGCATTTTCCTCACCGAGAGCGAGACCGGACAGACGCTTTGCCTGCGGCCGGAATTCACCATTCCGGTCTGCCTCGACCACATTGCCAGCCAGGCCGGCACGCCGCGCCGCTATTCCTATCTCGGCGAGGTGTTTCGCCAGCGCCGCGAGGGCGGCAACGAGTTCTTCCAGGCCGGCATCGAGGATCTCGGCGACCGCGACACGGCCGCTGCCGACGCGCGTTCGCTGGCCGATGCGCATGCGCTGCTTTCGCTGGTGCTGCCCGGCCGGGAGCTGGCGGTGACGCTCGGCGACCAGACCATTTTCGAGGCGGTGCTGGCAGCGCTTGGCCTGCCGCGCGGCTGGCGCATGCGGCTGGCCCGCGCCTTCGGCTCGGCACCGATGCTGGAGGCCGCCCTTGCCGACCTCGCCAATCCCCCGCGCAACAGCCAGCTCGCCGGCCCGGTCGCCGCCCTAGTCCTCGACGGCGATCTGGACGGCCTTTCGGCGCATATCGCCGGCGGCATGGAACAGGCCGGCCTGTCGGCAACGGCCGGGCGTTCGCCATCCGAGATTGCGCGGCGCCTGATCGAGAAGGCCGAACTGCGCAGCGTACGGTTGTCGAACGAGGCATTTGCGGCGCTGAAGACATTTCTGGCGATCGACGTGCCGCTCGATAGCGCCGCCGGGGCGCTCGAACGTTTTGCCGCCGACGCCGGCCTCTCGCTGGGGACCGCGCTGGAGAATTTTGCCGCCCGCGCCGCGGCGATCGAAAGCCTCGGCCTGCCGATGTCTGAAATCCGCTACGACGCCGCCTTCGGTCGCCCTCTCGATTATTACACCGGCCTCGTTTTCGAGATCGCAGCGCAAGACGGCGAGCGGCCGTTGGCGGGTGGTGGCCGCTACGACCGGCTGCTGACACTGCTCGGCGCCAAAACGCCGATCCCCGGCGTCGGCTTTTCCGTCTGGCTCGACCGCATCGAGGCGCTGGGGGAGACGGCGCCATGATCACGCTGGCGCTGCCGTCGAAAGGCCGGCTCAAGGAGCAGGCGCTGGAAGTGCTGGCCAAGGCCGGGCTTGCCGTCAGCCTGCCCGGCGATGAGCGCAAATACCGCGCCCGCATCGAAGCCATGGACGGCGTCGAGATAGCCTTCCTGTCGGCCTCCGAGATTGCCGGCGAGATCGGCCAGGGCTCGGTCGATCTCGGCATTACCGGTGAGGATCTGCTGCGCGAAAACCTCGCCGACTGCGAGGCGCGCGCCGAAATCATCGCCCGCCTCGGTTTCGGCAATGCCGATGTCGTCGTCGCCGTGCCCGACATCTGGCTCGACGTCGATACGATGGCCGACCTCGACGACGTCGCCGCCGATTTCCGCCAGCGCCACGGCCGGCGGCTCAGGATCGCCACCAAATACTGGCGCCTGACCCAGCAGTTCTTTTCGCAAAAGCACGGCATCCAGGTCTACCGCATCGTCGAAAGCCTGGGCGCCACCGAAGGCGCGCCGGCGGCCGGATTGGCCGATATCGTCGTCGACATCACCACGTCAGGCGCGACGCTGCGCGCCAACCATCTCAAAGTGCTGGCCGATGGCGTGATCCTGCGCTCGCAGGCTTGCCTCGTCGCGTCGAGGAAGATGCGGGCCGCGGCCGACGAGGCGGTGTTGCGGGATATTGCGGCCAGGATGGCTTCGCGGCCAATCTCCCCCCTTGAGGGGGAGATGTCGCTGTAGGCGACAGAGGGGGTCGGTACGTCTTGACGCGACTCTCCTGACCGACAGAACAGGATGGAGCTCCACGCGAGACGACCCCCTCTGGCCTGCCCTCTTTTGGCACCACTTGGCATCTCCCCCTCGAGGGGGGAGATAAGCAGCTGCGCCAAACTGAAGCGATTTTCCTGACGTACAGCAATTTTGTTCTTGCTTTGTGCCGGCAGCTATGCTACTAATTTGGGTATGGTGCCAATTGGCCCCGAAGACCCGCCCTCCGAGGCGGGTTTTTTATTTTCGGCCCTGACATGCGAGTTCCCACCCAGCCCCACCATCGGCGGGATTTCCACCACCCCGCCGGGCTGATAGGCTCGGCCTGTCTGCGGAGGACACGGCGATGCCGATCAATCTCGACGAGTTGAAGAATGCCACCAGCCTGAGCGGCAAGCTCGAGGGCGGCTCGTTCATTGCGCCGGTCGACGGCACGGCGCATGTCTCGGGCGAGCGTAGCGTGGCGCTGCTCAACCTGACCATCCCGGCGCTGTTTGCCGATACGGTCGGCAAATACGGCACGCTCGATGCCGCCGTGTTCGTCGAGCAGGACAAGCGCTTTACCTGGGAGGAACTCTCGGACACGGTCGATGCGCTGGCCGCCGGCTTCCTGGTGCTCGGCCTTGAGAAAGGCGACCGCGTCGGCATCTGGTCGCCGAACCGCTGGGAATGGCTGGTGACGCAATTCGCCACCGCCCGCATCGGCCTGATCCTGGTCAACATCAACCCGGCCTACCGGCTGGTCGAGCTGGAATATGCCTTGAACAAGGTCGCTTGCCGAGCGCTGGTCACCGCCGCCAAATTCAGGAGTTCCGACTATCTGGGCATGATCGAGACGCTGGCGCCGGAGATCGCCAAGGCCGAGCCGGGCAAGCTCGAAGCCAGCAGACTGCCGGCGTTGAAGACCGTCATCCGCATGGACGAGGAGAGTTCTGCGGGCATGTTCAACTTCGCCGACGTGCTGGCGATGGCCGGGCGCGACGAGCATGACAGGCTCGACCGCATCTCCGACGGGCTGAAACCGGACGACGCCATCAACATCCAGTTCACCTCGGGCACGACCGGCGCGCCGAAGGGCGCGACGCTGACCCACAACAACATCGTCAACAACGGCAATTTCGTCACTGCGGCGATCCGGCTCACCGTCGACGACCTGCTGTGCATCCCGGTGCCGCTCTACCACTGCTTCGGCATGTCGATGGGCACGATGGGCTGCGTCACCAAGGGCGCGACCATGGTTTTCCCGGGCGAGGGGTTCGATGCCGGCGCCACGTTGAAGGCGGTGGCAACGGAACGCTGCACCGCGCTCTACGGCGTGCCGACCATGTTCGTCGGCCTGCTCGACCATCCGGAGTTCGCCTCCTTCGATCTCACCAGCCTGCGCACCGGCATCATGGCCGGCTCGCCATGCCCGATCGAGGTGATGAAGAAGGTGGTGTCGCTGATGCATATGGCCGAGGTGACCATCGCCTATGGCATGACCGAGACCAGCCCGGTCTCGTTCCAGAGCAGCGTCGACGATCCCCTGGAAAAGCGCGTCTCGACGGTCGGCCGCGTCCATCCGCATGTCGAGGTCAAGGCCATCGACGCCGAAGGCGCCACCGTCGCAGTCGGCGCGCCGGGCGAACTCTGCACGCGCGGCTATTCCGTGATGAAGAGCTATTGGGACGACGAGCAGAAGACAAGCGAAGCCATCGACGCCGACGGCTGGATGCACACCGGCGACCTCGCCACCATCGATGCCGAGGGCTATTGCAACATCGTCGGCCGGGTCAAGGACATGGTCATCCGCGGCGGCGAGAACGTCTATCCGCGCGAGGTCGAGGAGTTCCTCTATCGCCACCCCAAGGTCAAGGAGGTGCAGGTGTTCGGCATTCCCGACCCGAAATATGGCGAGGAGCTGTGCGCCTGGATCGTGCTCAAGCCCGGCCAGATCACCACCGAGCAGGAGATCAAGGCCTTCTGCGCCGGCCAGATCGCCCATTTCAAGATCCCGCGCTACATCCGCTTCCGCACCGAATTGCCGATGACGGTGACCGGCAAGCCGCAGAAATTCCTGATGCGCCAGGCGATGATCGATGAACTGGGACTGGTGACGCAGAAGACGGCGTGAGAAGGCTTCCGTTCGTATCTATGCGTGACGGAGGCGTTGTTTGGGCAACAATTGAGGGGTGTTCCATGCGGATTGGGTTAAGCGTGCTTTTCCTGGCAACTCAGCTGGCAGCCAGCGCGGCGCTGGCGCAGACGGCGGCAGAGCGTGAGGCCTGCCAGGCAGATTACCAAAAATTGTGCAAGGGCGTGTTGCCGGGCGGCGGCCGCGTCGTCAAATGCCTGGCCGGTCACATGAGCGAGCTGACGCCCGAATGCAAGAAGGTCGTCAAGGCCAACACGCCCGGCTAGCGCGCGAGCTTCCCTGCGGGTTGGAACGCAAAAGAATGACAATGAGTGGTTTGGCAAGATCGGCGGTTTCCTACGGCATGCCGTTGGCGGCGTTGGCGATGGCGGTCGCGGTCAGGGCCAGCGGGGTGTCGGTGGACCAGGGGTCGCTGGGCACCAGGATATTTATCGGCGCGCTGTCGAGCGCGATCATGTTCACCACCATCTTCGTGGTGCTCGACCACGCCGAGGCGGTGGCCAGGCGGGTAGGCGAGCCGTACGGCACGTTGGTGCTGACCATTGCGGTGACGGCAATCGAGGTGTCGATCATCGTTTCGATCATGCTGCATGGCGCGAACAACCCGACGCTTGCCCGCGAATCCGTCTTCTCGACGGTGATGATCACCTCCACCGGCGTCGTCGGCATGTGTCTCACGCTTGGCGGCTGGCGGCATCGCAAGCAGGCGATCGTCCGGCAAGGGACCAGCGCCTACCTGGCGGTGCTGGTCGCGCTCAGCGTCATGACGCTCATTCTGCCGACCTACACGATAACCACCGATCCCGGCACGTTCTCGGCGGCTCAGCTTGGCTTCGTCAGCGTGCTTTCGGTGCTGCTTTATGCCGGCTTTCTGTTCGCGCAGACAGTCCGCCACCGCGACGATTTCATCGACGCCCAAGCCCACCGCCCCGCGGAGCCCGCCGACGCTCACGAAAGCATTGC